>CAZZWY010000038.1:0-14561 GCA_964657785.1 uncultured Acetobacteraceae bacterium | reverse complement strand
CCCCACGATCGCAGTCGGGTGGATGTTCGCCATGGCGCTTCGCGGCAACGAAGGCGGCGCGTCAGTCGATGCGCCGCATCGTGCACATCAGGTCCGCCTGCACGACGGTGGCGTCGCCGACGGTGCCGTACGACGAGAACTTGACGATGTTGGCCTTGCTGCGTTCGAAGGTCGCGTGCAGCATCAGCTGATCGCCCGGCTCGACCGGCCGCTTGAAGCGCGCGTTGTCGATGCCGACGAAATAGAACACCGTCTTGTCGTCGGGCAGCACGCCGATGTTGTCGAACGCCAGGATCGCCGCGGCCTGTGCCAGCGCCTCGAGCATCAGCACGCCGGGCATCACCGGCCGGATCGGAAAATGGCCGACGAAGAACGGTTCGTTGATGGTCACGTTCTTCAGCGCCTTGATGCGCTTGCCCTTGTCGAGCTCGATCACCCTGTCCACGAGCAGGAACGGGTAGCGATGCGGCAGCCGCTTCAGGATGTCGTGGATGTCCATCGTGATCATGCAGGGTCCTGGGGACTGTGCCCGTTGCGTTCCGACTTCTCGAGCGTTCGCACGCGGTCGCGCAGGCCCCGCAACTGCCGCAGCGTGGCCGCGTTCTTTTCCCAGGACGCATTGTCATCGATGGGAAAGACGCCGGTGTAGACGCCCGGCTTGAAGATCGAGTGGCTGACCACCGTGCCGCCGGAGATGTTCACATGGTCGCCGATCTGCAGATGCCCGGCGATCATCGACGCCCCGCCGAGCGTGCAGTGCCGGCCGATCACGGCGCTGCCGGCGATGCCGACGCAGCCGGCGATGGCAGAGTGGTCGCCGATGCGGACGTTGTGACCGATCTGCACGAGGTTGTCGATCTTCACGCCGTCGCCAAGGACGGTGTCGCCGAGCGCGCCGCGATCGATGCAGGTGTTGGCACCGATCTCGACGTCGTCACCGATGTGCACCGCACCGAGCTGCTCGATCTTGACCCAGCGGCCTTCGTCGGGCGCGAAACCGAAGCCGTCGGCGCCGATCACCACGCCACTGTGGACGATGCCGCGCGCACCGATCCGGCAGTCGTGCCCGAGCTGAACCCGAGGCGCGAGACGGGTGCCGGCGCCCACGCTCGCACCCGCCTCGACCACGCAATGCGCGCCGAGGCTCGCGCCGGCGCCGACCGTTGCGCCGGCTTCGACCACCACGAAGGGGCCGATCGCGGCGTCCGGCGCGACCTCGACGGCGATGATCGCGGTCGAATGCACGCCGCTGGCCACCGGACGCGCCGTCCGCCTCGCCCACCATTGCGTCAATCGGGCGAAGTGAAGATAGGGGTCGTCGGCGACGATCGCCGCGCCGCGCGCCGCCGCGACCTCGCGCATTGCCGGCGCCACGATGACGCAGGCCGCGTGCGACCCTGCGAGTTGCGACTGGTAGCGGGGATTGGCGAGGAAGGCGATCGTGGTGGACGTCGCGTCGGGCAGCGGGCCGATCCGGTCCACGAACAGCTGCGCGGCCGCCTCGACGCTGACACCGGCGAGCTCGCCACCGAGTTCGTCGACGATTCGCTGAATCGAGACCGGCGCGATGAGCCTGTCGGCGGCAGTCACGGCCGGGCGATCACTTCGTGGTGGCGGCCGGTTGCGCGTTCAGCGCCTTGATGACCTTGTCGGTGATGTCGACCCGCGGACCGACGAAAACCATCACGTCCCCCTGCAGGATGATATCGTACTTCTCCGACTCGTAGATCTGCTTGATCACGCGGTTCGCCCGCTCGACGACCGAGGCCAGTTCCTCGTTCTTGCGCTGGTTCAGGTCCTCCTGGAACTCGCGGCGCTTGCGCTGGAGTTCGCGGTCCTGGTCGACGAGTTCGCGCTGGCGCCGGCTGCGTTCGGCCTCCGACAGCGTCGGTGCGTCCTTGTCGAGCTTGTCGGCCGCGGCCTTGAGCTTGGCGGCGGCGTCGTCGCCCTCCTTTTGCCGCTTCGAGAATTCCGCCTCGAGGCGGCTCTGCGCGGCCTTGGCAGGCGTCGCATCACGCAGGACGCGGTCGCTGTTGACATAGCCGATCTTCAACTCCTGCGCCTGCACCTTCGCAGCGACCGCGACCAGGGACAGGATCGCCACGGCGGCTGCCTTCGCAGCGACGGACGACGTCGCTTGAATGGCCTTGAAGCACTGAGATGCGCATTTCATCAGAACGCTGTCCCGATCTGGAATTGAAGAGGCTGTAGTCTATCTTGCGACTGTTTCCGGATCGCCTTGCCATAGCTGATCTTCAGCGGCCCGACCGGCGACACCCAGGTCACGCCCAGACCGGCCGCGGCGCGAATGCTGCTGACGCTCAGCTTCTCGTCCTCGCCCCAGACGTTGCCGGCATCGACATAGGTGAAGAACCGCAGGGTGCGGTCGTTGCCGGTGCCGGGCACCGGCAGGTAGAGCTCGGTATTGAGGTTGAGGCGCCGGTTGCCGCCGAGGTAGCCGCCCGTTACGTCGACCGGGCCGAGCGAGTTCTGCTCGAAGCCGCGCACGGTGCCGAGACCGCCGCCGTAGAAGTTCTTGAAGATCGGATAGGGCTTGCCGTCGAGTCCCCGGCCCCAGCCGAGGTCGGCGTTGAATCCGAGCGTGAAGCGCTTGGAGAGCGGCACGTATTGCTGGAACTTGGTGTTGAGCCGCCAGTAGCGAATGTCGCCGGCGATGCCCCAGTCCAGGTTGGCGCTCACCAGCCGGCCGTCGTTGGGCACCAGCGCGCTGTCACGGCTGTCGCGCGCCCAGCCGATCGTGACCGGCAGGGAATTGCTCGATGCGCCGTACTGCTCGCGATAGAGGAAGTAATTGTTCGGGAGTTGATTGCCGCGGATATCGGTGCGTTCGAGTCCGACACCGAAGAAGACGGTGTCGAACTCGCTGAACGGCACGCCGAACCGGACCGACGCGCCGGGCGTCACGAGTTCGTATTGTTCGCCCTGGCTGTTGAGCGGCCTTTGCGTCCGGTAATAGACGTCGATCGCCCGCGAGATGCCGTCGACCGTGAAGTAGGGATCGAGGGTGCTCACGACCAGCGTCCGGCTGTACTTGCTGGTGTTGACTTCGACCCCGAGATAGTTGCCGGTGCCGAACACGTTTTCCTGCTTGACCGACGCGGTGATCGACACCTTGTCCGCCGACGAGAAACCGGCGCCGAGCTGGAGGCTGCCGCTCTGCTTTTCCTTGACCGTGATGGTGAGGTCGACCTGATCCGGGGTACCCGGCACCTCGTTGCTGTCGACCGTGACCTCGCTGAAGAAGCCGAGCCGGTCGACCCGGTCGCGCGACAGCTTGATCTTGCGGCCGTCGTACCACGACGACTCGAACTGGCGGAACTCGCGCCGGATCACCTCGTCGCGCGTCTTGCTGTTGCCGGAGACGTTGACCCGCCGCACATAGACCCGGCGCGCCGGGTCGGCGACGATCGTGATCGCGACACGGCCGTTGGCCCGGTCGATGTCGGGGCGAGCCTCGACCTTCGCGAAGGCGTAGCCAAAGGTGCCGAAGCGATCGGACATGTCGCGCGTGGTCTCGGTCACCGCCTCGGCCCGATACGGTTCGCCCGGCCGGATGCGAACCAGCGTCTTGAAGTCGTCCTCCTTGCCGAGGTAGTCTCCCTCCAGCTTCACGCCGGTCACGGTGTAGAGCTGACCTTCCTTGACGTTGATCGTCGCGGTGATGTCCTGCTTGTCGGGCGAGATCGCGACCTGCGTCGACTCGACGTTGAACTCGAGATAGCCACGGTCGAGATAGTAGGCGCGCAGCTTCTCGATGTCCGCGTCGAGCTTGGCACGCGAGTAGCGATCGGCCTTGGTGTAGAAATTGAGCCAGCCGCCGTCGTTCAGGTCGAAGAGGCCTTTCAGCGTGCCTTCGGAGAACACCTTGTTGCCGACGATCCGGATCTCGCGGATCTTGGCCGGCGCCCCCTCGGTGATCGTGAAGGTCAGGTTGACGCGGTTGCGATCCTGCGGCGTCACGGTCGTCACGACCTCGGCGCCATAGAGGCTGCGCGTGAGGTACTGGCGCTTGAGCTCCTGCTCGGCGCGATCGGCCAGCGCCTTGTCGAACGGCTGGCCGTCGCCGATGCCGAAGTCCTTGAGCGACTTCGAGAGTGCGTCCTTGTCGAACTCCTTCATGCCGACGAAATCGATGTTGGCGATGACCGGGCGCTCCTCGACGATCACGACGACGACGCCGTTGTCGACGTCGAGGCGAACGTCCTTGTAGAGCCCGGTCGCGAACAGCGCGCGCAGGCCCGCCGCGCCCTTCTCGTCGGTGTACGTGTCGCCGATGCGAAACGGCAGGGACGCGAAGACCGTACCGGCGTCGCTGCGCTGGAGCCCTTCGACACGGATGTCCTTCAGGACGAAGGGCTCGACCGCCCATGCCGATCCGGCCTGGAGTGCCGAAGCGAGTGCGATGCTGCGAAATACAAAACCGAGACGGGAGGAGCGAAGTCGGGTCGGGAGGATCGGCCGGAGAGAGGGTCGCATGCGGAGTGTCATTGCAGACCCAGGAGGCGGGCCACGTCGTTGTAGAGCGCGAGAGACATCATCATGAGCATGATGGCCACGCCCCCACGCTGGAACCTGTCGAGCCACAGCTCGGAGACAGGCCGTCCCGTCACACCCTCAAAAAGATAATACATCAGGTGCCCGCCGTCCAACACCGGCAGCGGCAGCAGATTCAGCACCCCGAGGCTCACGCTGACGACCGCGAGGAAGCCGAGATAGTAGGCCAGGCCGAGCCGCACCGACTGGCCGGCATAGTCGGCGATCGTGAGCGGCCCGCTGAGGTTTTTCAGCGAAGCCTGTCCGATGACCATCTTGCCGAGCATTTTCACGGTCATCGCGGACATCTGCCAGGTCTGCGTCAGCGCCTGAGCCAGGCCGTCGAAGAAGCCGTAGCGAACCGTCACCATCTCCGGCGGCTGGCCGGGAAAAAGCCCGAGGCGGCCGACGTGGATCGATCCCTCGGATGCGATGGCCGGCACGACGTCGAGGCTCAGCACCTGGCCCGCCCGTTCGACGCGCCAGCGCATCGGCTTGGGCGTGCCGCTGCTGCCGCTCGCGCGAATCGCGTCGCGCACACGCGAGGCGTCGACGACGGGCGCGCCATCGATCTCGAGTACCCGGTCCCCGCTGCGCAGCCCCGAGGCGTAGCCTGCGCCGTCGGGCTTGACCTCGCCGAGCACCGGCTCGCTGAAGACGCTGCCGAGACCGACGCGCTGCATCAGCTTCGCATCGACTTCGCTGCCGCCGAGGCTGCCGAGTTCGAGCGTGACACGGCGCTCGCCGCGGCCTTGTGCATCGCTGACCAGCAGATGCAGCGGCTCGCCGTGCATCACCGCCTGGGTGACTTCCCAGCGCAGGTCGGTCATCGAGCGCACGTCCTGCCAGTCGACGCCGTCGCTCGAGCGGGCACGGGCCCAGTCGCCGGCCCGCAGCCCCGCCGCATCGGCAAGGCTCGACCGAACCGGCGCCCCCATGACGGCCTTCGGTTCGTCGATGCCGATCCAGTGCGCGGCGGCATAGAGAAGCACCGCGAGCACCAGGTTGGCAGCCGGCCCGGCCGCGACCACCGCGGCGCGTTGCCACAGCGGCTTGCGGTTGAAGGCGCGATCGAGTTCGGCACGAGGCACCGGCGCTTCGCGCTCGTCGAGCATCTTGACGTAGCCGCCGAGCGGCAGCGCGCACAGCACGAACTCGGTGCTCTCGGGCGTTGCCTGACGGCGCCAGACGACCCGGCCGAAGCCGACCGAAAAGCGCAGCACCTTGACGCCGCAGGCAACCGCGACCCGGTAGTGGCCGTACTCGTGGATGACGATCAGCGACCCGAGCGTGAGGGCGAAAGCGAGAACGGTGATGATCATGTGGAGAGGCCTTTGACGGTCTGTTCAGCGTTCCGGCGGGCACGCGCGTCGAGTTCGAGCAGCGCCTCGAGCGAGTCGCACGAGCCGCCCTGCCCCGAGACGCGCTCGAGCGTGCGAGCGTTCACCGTGTGGATCTGGTCGAACCGGATCGCGCCCGCGAGAAAGGCGTGCACCGCCGTCTCGTTGGCGGCATTGAGCACGGCCGTGCTGCCTTCGGGGCCGGTCAAGGTATCCCAGGCGAGCGCGAGGCCGGGGTAGCGCGAGAGGTCGGGCGCCTCGAAGGTGAGCGCGGAGAGGGTCGCGAAGTCGAGCGCGGCTGCGCCCGACTCGATGCGCTCGGGAAACGAGAGCCCGTAGGCGATCGGCACCCGCATGTCGGGCGTGCCGAGTTGCGCGAGCACCGAGTTGTCGCGACAGACCACCATCGAGTGGATGATCTGCTGGGGATGGATCACGACCTTGATCTGCGCCGGCGTGAGCTCGAACAGCCAGCGCGCCTCGATGACCTCGAGCGCCTTGTTCATCATCGTGGCCGAGTCGACCGAGATCTTGCGGCCCATCGCGAAATTCGGGTGCGCGCAGGCCTCGTCGGGCGTGATGGCCGCCAACGTGGCCGGGTCGCGCCGGCGGAACGGGCCGCCGGACGAGGTGAGGAGGATGTGGTCGATGCGGCCGGGCCAGCGCGCACGGTCTTCGGGCAGGCACTGAAAGATCGCGGAGTGCTCGCTGTCGATCGGCAACAGCTGCGCGCCGCCGGTGACGACGGCATCCATGAAGACCCGGCCGCCGACGACGAGGGCCTCCTTGTTGGCCAGCAGGAGGCGCTTGCCGGCGAGTGCGGCCGCGAGACAGGGGGCGAGGCCGGCGGCACCGACGATCGCCGCCATCACCGAATCGACGCCGGGGTGCGAGGCCAGTTCGCAGAGCGCGGAGGCGCCCGAAAGCACCTCCGTCGGGACACCGTGGTCGCGGAGCCTGCGCTGCAGGTCGAGGGCCGATGCCGCGTCCGGCAAGGCCGCGAAGCGGGGGCGCCAGCGCACGCATTGACCGAAGAGCCGCTCGACGCGGCTGTGGGCGGTCAGCGCGACGATTTCGAAACGTTCCGGATGGCGCGAGACGACGTCGAGCGTGCTGACGCCGATGGATCCCGTGGCCCCGAGAATGCAGAGCCGCTGGCGCGGTGCGCCGGGGTCGGGTTGGGCTGTCATGAGCAAGCCTTTCAGTCAGGCCAAGTGCTAGAGCGAGCAGAGCGCCAGCGCGATCGGGAATACCGGCAGCAGCGCGTCGACCCGGTCGAGCACGCCACCGTGGCCCGGCAGCAGACCGCTGCTGTCCTTCGCCCCCGCGCTGCGCTTGACGAGCGACTCGAACAGGTCACCGACGACGCTCATCGACGCGAGGAACACGACGATCAGCAACAGCCCGACGACGCTGAATCGCTCGGCGAGCCGGGAATAAAGGCTTGCCGACCCGAGCCGGAACGAGTGATCGAGGACGAGCCAGACCCCCGCGAGCAGCAGGGCGCCGGCCATCCCGCTCCAGACGCCTTCCCAGCTCTTGCCGGGACTGATCGCGAGGGCGAGCTTGCGCTTGCCGAAGGCCCGGCCGCCGAAATAGGCCGCGATGTCGGCGGCCCAGACGAGGCAGAGCACCGAGAGCAGGAAATTGACCCCGATCGATTTGGCGTTGACGATGCCGAGCCACGCCGTCCAGAGCAGCGCCAGGCCCACGACCCAGCGCACCGGCTGCCCGATCTTCGGCCATCCGGCCGGACCGCCCCGCAGGACGATCGCGCCGCCGAGCACCCAGAGCAGGGTCGCGAACCACCAGGCGAGCGCCGGCGGCGCGATCGCCCAGCCGGCCCCGAGTGCGAGCGCGCACGCGACCGCGAGCAACCCGCCCATCGCGAGCGAACCGCGGCCGGCGCCGTTCAGCCGGCCCCACTCCCAGCCTGCTGCGCCGATCATCAGCAACGAGAGCACGGCGAACGGCCAGGCGGGCGCAGCGAAGAGCGAGGGCAGGAGCAGCGCCATCAGCACGAGCGCGGTCAGCACGCGCTGCTTCAGCACCGTCAGGTCCCTCCCTGCAACTCGGCGTGCGCGAGAGTCTGGACACCGCCGAAGCGGCGGTCCCGACGGGCGTACTCGGCGAGCGCCTTGTCGAGTTCGGCCTCGCCGAATTCGGGCCAGAGGCAGTCCGAGAACACGAGTTCCGAATAGGCGGCCTGCCACAGCAGGAAATTGCTGATGCGCACCTCGCCGCCGGTGCGGATGAAAAGATCGGGGTCGGGCGCGTGGGAGAGCGCCATGTAGGCGTTCAGCCGGGCCTCGTCCAGATCTTCCGGTGCGACGCCGTCGGCGATCGCCTTGCGACAGGCCTGGACGATGTCCCAGCGGCCGCCGTAGTTGAAGGCGACCGACAAGGTGATCCGGGTATTGTCGCGGGTGCTCGCTTCGGCGTGTTCCCAGGCCTGCCGCAGCTTGTCGGACACCTGGCTGCGGTCCCCGATGATCCGGATCCGCACGCCCTGGCCCGCGAGCTTGCCGAGGTACTTGGCAACGGCCACGAGCACCAGCCCCATCAGACCCGACACCTCTTCGGTCGGTCGCTTCCAGTTCTCGGACGAGAACGCGAACACCGTCAGGTACTCGATGCCCCTTTCGGCACACGACAGCACCGTGCGAACGAGCGCGTCGACGCCTTGCTTGTGGCCGAAAAAACGCGGCATGAAACGCTTCTTCGCCCACCGGCCGTTGCCGTCCATGACGATGGCGACATGACGAGGCGTCGTCGGCGCGGCCGGGTTACTCACGTCCGGCATTCACGTGCGCGACGCGGACGGGCGGGACGAAGACAGTCCGCGCCCGCGGAATCCGGGCGCTTGCTCAGATGGCCATGATCTCGGCTTCCTTCGCCGAAATCATCCGGTCGATCTCGGCGATGTGCCGGTCCGTGAGCTTCTGAACCTCGTCGAGCGACCGCCGCTCCTCGTCCTCGGAAGTCTCCTTGTCCTTGGTGAGCTTGCGCGCCTGCTCGTTGGCATCTCGGCGGAGATTGCGCACGGCGACCTTCGCGTCCTCGGCGGCGTTGCGCACGACCTTCGTCAGGTCGCGGCGCCTCTCCTCGGTCAGGGCCGGCATCGGCACGCGCAGCAGGTCGCCCTGCGACGAAGGATTCAAACCCAGGTCCGACTCCCGGATCGCCTTTTCGATCTTCGCGCTCATGCCCTTTTCCCAGGCCTGCACACTGATCGTTCGCGCGTCGAGCAAGGTCACGTTCGCGACCTGGCTGATCGGCACGGGCGAACCGTAGTAGTCGACATGCACCTGGTCGAGGATGCCCGGATGCGCGCGCCCGGTGCGGATCTTGTTGAGCTCGCTCTTCAACGATTCGAGCGACCGGGCCATCTTCGTCTCGGCCGTCTTCCTGACCTCAATGATGCTCATCTCGACACTCCTCACACATGCACCAGCGTGCCCTCGTCCTCACCCTGCACGACGCGCTTGAGCGCGCCGGGCTTGACGATGCTGAACACCCGGATCGGCAGTTTCTGGTCCCGGCAGAGCGCGAACGCGGTCGCGTCGAGCACCTGCAGGTTCTTCGTGATCGCCTCGTCGAAGGAGATCCGGGAATAGCGTGTAGCGCCCGGGTCGAGCTTCGGGTCGGCGGTGTAGACGCCGTCGACCTTGGTCGCCTTGAGCACGATCTGCGCTCCGATCTCGGCACCGCGCAGCGCGGCGGCGGTATCGGTCGTGAAAAACGGGTTGCCCGTGCCGGCGGCGAAGACGACGACCTTGCCCTCCTCGAGATACTGCAACGCCTTCGGCCGCACATACGGCTCGACGACCTGCTCGATGCCGATCGCCGACATGACGCGCGCCGTCATGCCTTCCTGGCGCATCGTGTCGGCGAGCGCGAGCGCGTTCATCACCGTCGCGAGCATGCCCATGTAGTCGGCCGTCGCCCGGTCCATGCCGACCGAACCGCCCGCCACGCCGCGAAAGATGTTGCCGCCCCCGATCACCACCGCCACCTCGCATCCGAGCCGGGTCACTTCCTGGATCTCGCGCACCATCCGGACGATGGTCGCGCGGTTGATGCCGAAAGCGTCTTCGCCCATCAAGGCTTCACCGGACAGTTTCAGCAGGATGCGCTTGTAGGCGGGCATGACATCGGGCTCCTTGGGGTGATGCTCGCGCACCGGCGGGCAAGTCTACGGCGGAACCGGGTCGATTCCCGGTCCCGCAAAGCGCTCAGTCGGCCTTGGCCTCACCCTTGGCGGCGGCCACCTGCGCCGCGACTTCGGCCGCGAAGTCGTCGACCTTCTTCTCGATCCCCTCACCCACCACGTACAACGTGAACCCGAGCACGCGCGTCGCCTTTTCCTTGAGCATCTGCTCGACCGTCTGCTTGTCGTTCTTGACGAACGACTGGTTGTAGAGACTGACTTCCTTGAGGTATTTCTGCACCGAGCCTTCGACCCGCCTGGCGACGATCTCGGGCGACTGGGGCGCCTTGCCCTCGGCCTTGGCCTTCTCGGCGTCCTCGGCCGCCTTCTCCGCGGCGATCTTGCGCTCGGTGTCGATCAGACTGGCCGGCACATCGGCGGAAGCGAGCGCGACCGGCTTCATCGCCGCCACGTGCATCGCGACATCCTTGGCCGCGACGTCGTCGCCCTCGAATTCCACCAGCACCCCGATGCGCGTGCCGTGCAGATAGCTCGCCAGGCGGCCGCCGGCATAACGCTTGAAGCGGCGCACCGCCATGTTCTCGCCGATCTTGCCGACGAGGCCCTTGCGGACGTCCTCGAGGGTCGGGCCGAAGCCGTCCTGCGCGTACGGCAGGGCCGACAGCGCGGCGACATCCGCCGGGTCGGATTCGGCGACGAGCTTCGCGCAGGCGTTCGCGAACGCGAGAAACGAATCGTTCTTGGTGACGAAGTCGGTCTCGCAATTGACCTCGACCAGCGCACCCGCCGCAGCGCCGACCGACGCGGCGACGACACCTTCGGCCGTGACCCGCGATGCGGCCTTGCCCGCCTTGCTGCCGAGCTTGACCCTCAGCAGCTCCTCCGCCCGGACCATGTCGCCCTGTGCCTCGGTGAGCGCCTTCTTGCACTCCATCATCGGGGCGTCGGTCTTCGCACGCAGCTCGCCGACCATGCTTGCAGTGATTGCAGCCATCTTGTATCTCCGGTTGTCTCGCGTCGTTCGACTGGCGACACGACGAGAGCGCGAATGAATGGATGAGAGAGGACGCGGCCGCGGGCTGCGAGCCCGCTGCGTCGGCACGGGCGGACTCAGCCGCGCGAGATCACGCGGCCGTGGTCACGCCGCCGCAGACAGACCGTCACGAACGAGGCGCGCCGCGGAACGAGCCAGGGCCACGCCCCGGCGCCGGTCAGGCGGCTTCGCTGACCTCGACGAACTCGTCGCCCTCGGCAGCCGCCTGGACGACCTCGTTGGTCGCATTCGCCTTGCCTTCGAGCACCGCATCGGCCACGGCCTTCGCATAGAGCGCGACGGCTTTCGACGAGTCGTCGTTGCCGGGAATCACGTAGTCGATGCCCTCGGGCGAGTGATTCGAGTCGACGATGCCGATGATCGGAATGCCGAGCTTCTTGGCCTCGAGGATCGCGATCTTGTGGTAACCCACGTCGATCACGAACATCGCATCCGGCAGCGCGCTCATGTCCTGGATGCCGCCCATGTCCTTCTCGAGCTTCGCGAGCTCGCGCTGGAACATCAGCGCTTCCTTCTTGATCCGGATTTCGGTGCCGGCCTCGACCTGCGCCTTCATGTCCTTCAGGCGCTTGAGCGAGCCCTTGACCGTCTTGAAGTTGGTCATCATGCCGCCGAGCCAGCGCTGGTCGACGAACGGCATGCCGGCGCGACGCGCCTCGGCGGCAATCACCTCGCGCGCCTGACGCTTGGTGCCGATCATGAGGATCGTTCCGCGTTTCGCCGAAAGCTGGCGGATGAACTTCATCGCGTCGTTGAAGAGCGGCTGCGTCTTCTCGAGGTTGATGATGTGAATCTTGTTGCGATGGCCGTAGATGTACGGGGCCATCTTCGGGTTCCAGAAGCGGGTCTGGTGTCCGAAATGGACGCCGGCTTCCAGCATGTCGCGCATGTTGACTGTCATGGGGAGACTCCAAAAGGTTGGTTCTAGAATCCGGCCCGAATCGCTGTCGACCTCCTGACAGGAGGCTTCGGCGACACCTCGGAGGGCGCGGTTCGCGATTTGCTTCGTGCTGAGAATGCGCCTTGGAGCACAGGTCTTGGAGCGCAGGAGCAGTAAAGCCAATCGAGTATACCATTCCGGGATGAACGCAGACCTGACCGGCGTGCGGGCCGCACTCGACCGCCGGGAGACGACCGCCACCCGGCTGATGACGGATTCGGTCACCGCGGCGACGGCCGGGGCGTGCGAAGGGGCGTTTCTGACGACGAGCTTCCCGGCCGCCGAGGCCGTCGCACGGTCGGTCGATGCGCTGCACGCGCACGGCGTGCCGCTTCCGCCGCTCGCCGGCCTCGCGGTGAGCGTCAAGGACCTCTTCGACGTCGAAAACGAGGTCACCACTGCCGGATCGACCGTGCTGGCGGACGACGCTCCGGCCGTACGCGACTGCCCGGCCGTGGCCAGATTGCGCCGGGCCGGCGCCGCCCTGATCGGGCGCACGAACCTGTCGGAGTTCGCCTTCTCCGGCGTCGGCATCAACCCACACCACGGCACCCCGGCGAATCCGGCGACGGCCGGGCTCGACCCGACGCCCCGCATTCCCGGCGGCTCGACGTCGGGCGGGGCGGTGTCGGTGGCCTGCGGTGCCGCCTGGGCCGCCCTCGGGTCCGACACCGGCGGCTCGATCCGCATTCCAGCGGCACTGCAGGGCCTGGTCGGCTTCAAGAACACGGCGCGGCTGACGCCCACCGAGGGCGCGGTGCCGTTGTCGACCACGCTCGACACGGCGTGCGCGATCACCCGGTCGGTGCGCGACGCGATCCTGCTGCACGAATTGCTCGCCGACCGGCGGGTCAGCGCGTCGACACGCCCGCTCGGCGCACTCCGGCTCGGCGTGCCGACGACGCTCATGCTCGATGCGCTCGAACCGCTGGTCGGCGCCGCCTTCGAACGAGGCCTCATCGACCTGCGGCGTGCCGGAGCGGTCGTCGAGGAGATCGCGCTGCCGCTGCTGGGCGAAGTCGCCGCCATCAACGCTGGCGGCGGCTTCTCTCCCGTCGAGGCCTGGGCCTGGCACCGGCATCGGCTCGCTGCCCACGAAGCGCGCTACGACCCGCGCGTCGCCTCGCGGATCCGCCGCGGGCAGGCGTCGAGCGCTGCCGACTACATCGATCTCCTGAACGCGCGCCGACGCTGGATCGCGCGGATGGACGCGGTGCTCGCAGGGTTCGACGCGCTGCTGAGCCCGACCGTCCCCTGCGTCGCGCCCCCGCTCGCGCCGTTGCTGACCGACGACGCCGATTTCTTCGCGACCAACTCGCGGCTGCTGCGCAACCCGTCGGTCGTCAACCTGCTCGACGGCTGCGCGCTGTCGCTGCCCTGCCAGTCGCATGGCGAGATGCCGGTCGGCATGATGGTGTGGTCGTCGGCGCTGCGCGACGACAGCGTGCTCCAGGTGTCGCTCGCGATCGAAGCCGTCCTGACCCGCCGCTGACATGCACGTCGCAGTGATCGGCGCCGGCATCGTCGGCGTCACGACGGCGTACGAACTGGCGGCCGACGGCCACCGCGTCACGGTGTTCGAGCGGCGCGGCAGCGTCGCCGCCGAAAGCAGCTTTGCGAATGCCGGCCTGGTCGCGCCCGGACACATGCTGCCGTGGGCCGCGCCGGCCACTTCGGCCTGGCAGTGGTTGCAGCGCCCAGCCGCCCTCACGCTGCGCGGCCTCGGGCCGGCCCACGTCGGCGCGCTCTGGCGATGGTGGCGCGCCAGCCGGGCCCGCACCTGTGCCGAGCAGCGCCTGCGACTGCATCGCTTCGCGGGATTCAGCCGCGATCGACTCCACGAGGTGACGCGCACCCTGCACCTCGACTACGAACGCGCCGACGGCTGCCTCGTCCTCTTCCGCTCCGCGGCGGACCAGACGCTCGCCGAGGCGGAGCTGGCGTCGCTGCGCTCGCTCGGGACGCGTCTGGAGGCGCTCGACCCCGCCGGCTGCCGCGTCGTCGAGCCCGGTCTGAGTGCGGAGACACCCCTGCACGGCGGAATCTGGTTGCCGAACGACGAGGTCGGCAACTGCCGCGAATTCGCCACCCTGCTGCGCCACGAGGCCGAACGGCTCGGCGTGCGCTTTCGCTTCCACACGACGGTGCTGGAGATCGTCGCCGGCACCGATCCTGCCGTGATCTCGGTCCATGCGCCCCCGCCCGAGAGGCCTTTGCGCGGACCCACCGACCCCGCGCCGCGCGATGCGCAGGACACCCTGCCGATGGCCGAAGGACCACGCACCCGGCCGTTCGACGCGGTCGTCGTGTGCGCCGCCCTCGGCGCCACCGCCCTCCTGCGGCGCCACGGCCTGCGGCTTCCGCTGCTGCCGGTCTACGGCTACTCCATCACGGCGCCGCTGCGTCGCAGCGAGCTCTACCCCGACCGCGGACCGCGCGCCGCGGTGCTGGACGAGCGCCACCAGGTCACGATCAGCCGCGTCGGCGCGCGGGTGCGCGTGG
>CAZZWY010000037.1:0-14562 GCA_964657785.1 uncultured Acetobacteraceae bacterium | reverse complement strand
CTTACCGTCGGCGCCCGGCTGACCATCAATCCCGTCTTTGCCGTTCAAACCGTCCTTACCGTCGATCCCGGGGGCGCCATCAGCCCCATCCTTGCCGTTGAGCCCGTCAGCACCGTCCTTGCCGGCAGCGCCGTCTTTCCCCGGAAGACCGTCTACACCGTCCCGGCCGTCCTTGCCGGCAAGCCCCGGCTCGGCCGCGCGCTTTTCCAATTCAGCGATCCTCGACAACAACGGTTCGACCGCCTTTGCGATCATCGACTTGGTGATGACGGACAATTCGCCGGCAAAGGCTTTTGCATCAAGCTGCATCACAGGTAGCCTTCTCGGCGAATTCGCGCACGACTTCCTGGCGGAAGTCTGCAAGTGCCTTTTCCTGCTGCAGACCGGCGACGATTTCGCTCAAGCGCGAGACATCGGCGGCCGACTTTTCAACGATCGCGAGCATTTCCTTGCCGGCGTTGCTGTCGGCGTTGGCCGGCGGCCCGTCCGCGCTGGGGGTCGGGTTCGTCGTGGGCTGGTCAATCACGAACGGATTTGGAAGTGCGTCCCGCTTCGCAAGCGCGGCAAGCGAGAATTCTTGCTGCTGCATGTAGATCGTGTCACCGCCCGGCACCGGCGGTAGGTTGAGCTTCAAACGCCCTTCGTCAGGCATCACCACGCCGCCTTTAACGCCCTCGACTATTGTCTTCATTGCCGTCGACTGGTCCATGCGAAGCAGCCCATCTAGGTCAAGCTCTACCCCGATGCTTCGGCCTGTGATATTTACACCGACGCCGATCCCCAAGCCCTCGTCGAGGCACAGCTCCATGCTTTCTATGTGGGCCTGCAGGCACTGGCTGTAATACTGTTGGCTTAGCGCCTCAACGTTGTTGTACGTCGGGGCAGCTCCTACTCCTGCCATGAACGGCGGGACGTGAAACGTCGAACAGACGTTTTCCGCCGTGTACTTCAACTGGTCGATCAACTGCGCGTCGACGGCGTTCATGCGCAGCATTTCAAACTTCAGGCCGTCACCAAGCACGGCTACCCGGCCGGCGTTTTCGCCTGAGTAATTCTGGTCCCAATGATCTTTGAGCCGCTTTGCCGTATCGTCGCCAATTGATCCAGGCGCCGTAAGAATGCCGCTAGGCCGCGCCCCGTTGGCGAAAAACTTGGACGAGTCCCTGATGATCGAAAGGCCCTGTCCCGCCGCGATGCCGCAAGCGTAGATAGGCGGGACACCACAAAGCGGATGGAATAGACAATTCATCCTGTCATGGATGATCTCGCTCGCCGGCACGGTCATCGCATTCGGCAGGCCCGAAAGGTCATCTTGCGCCAATCGATAGTAGACATCGCCATTCGGCGCCACGAGTGGCGTCACGCGGTCGGGGTCTAGGACGTAAAGCCCGGTGACAACTTGGCGCTTATCCCGTTCCTTCAGGGCGTAAGTGTTGCCGCGGATCAGCTTCGACAACATCCACCATTCTTTGAACTGAATGTGGTTTTGATATTTGTTCGGCTTGCGAAGGACTGGCGTGTAAGCCGAGCTCGTCACTTCCAGCCAGATCGTCGATTCCTGCTGCTCCATCAGCTTCGGCCGCAGCTTCCCGATGTCGGCAGCGATCAGCGTTACGCACGAGTAGAACGCGTGAAACGACAGCGCAACGTCGCGATCGACCGTGATGCCCTGCTGCCAGAACCCGCCCGCCCACTCGCGAACGGACGAAGACGCACGCGTCCCCAACGGCATGCCGATGCCCGCATCCTTTCGGCGGAATCGGATTTCGAGCGGCCCAAATTTCATCAGGACGTGAGATCACGGCGCACGTACTTGCGCTTCGGGACGTTCATGTCCGCCGTCTGGTACTTAGCGTGATCGGGCTCGGTCTTGACGACATTGGCGTCGCCAGAAGCGCAGAGGATGAGCGCATGCACATCCTCCACGTAGACGGTTTCGCCTTCGGCATAGGTCCGGCCGCTGTAGAACAGACCGGACCGCATAACCTTCAGTTGCATCATGCCGAGCCCTTTGAGATTGCACCGGGATAGCTCCCGGTTCTCCGCTTAGGAGTAGTTCGCGCCGCTGAGGTACGACGCGGCCAGCGTCCGGCGCTTGGCCCAGTACACGAAGCGGTGCGCGCGGATGGCGGTGCTGTCGGTCTGGAACATCGACACCATCGGAGTCGGAGTGGCCGGGTTCGTGCTGACGGTCGGGTTGTCCATCATCTGCAACGATGCTTCGTTGGAAATGTCGACCGTGACATCTCCATCGTCTGCGAGCCAGATTTCCGAAGTGAACAGCAGCGCGATGATGCCGCCCGCGGTGTTGTGCGGAACGTAGTTCGACACCACGACCGGAACGCCGCCCAAGCTGCCTCCGGTCAGCGACATCGTCGGGTAGGCCATCTCGCCCAACTGCGTGCGGATGTTGGACACCCGAAGCGCGGTCAGCGAGTCCATCACGTAGACCGCCGATTGCGTCGGCATGTTGGCGGACAGCGCAGGCGACCACAGCCGCTCCAGGTCTGTGATGAACGAGGCGTAGTTCGTGCCGCTCGGCGTGATCGCCGTGACACCGTTCAGCATCGAGGCGGGCGAGACGTTCGCGACCGCGGCGTGAGCCGGGTCGATGAAGTCGATGTCCATCCGCTCGACCAGCGCGTCCCGCAGACCGTCGCGAACCATCGCCTCGGCGGCCGGCGTGCTGAAGCGCGCCAGTTCATCCGAAATGACCGTGATGCCGGCGACCTTCGTGAAGGGGATGTAGACGCGGTTGTAGTCGAACTTGGTCAGCGGTTTCGGCGCACCCTCACCCACCCAGTAGCCCACGCCGCCGGACGTTTGCCCGTTGATGTGGGTGTTGAACGGGACTTGCCGCAGGCCGGGCAAACGGCCCACCAGCGTCATCGGGCGCAGGTAGTTGACGAAGTCGCCCGCGAAAGTGTTGTAGGCCACGAGCGGCGCCGCCCAAGTCGGGTCTTGCGTCGTGCCGGCGTTCACCGCGGCTTTCGACATCGGGATCAGCACGTTTTCGATTAGCCCCGATTTCGCGATCTGGTTCAGGCGCTCTGAATTCGGGTAGCGAGCCGCCATCACTTCGGAGACGGGCTTGTGCTCCTTCTTCGACTGCGCCATCGCCAGGCCGAGGCGAACGAGCTCGATGCCGGGCGCGAGCTTCTCGTTGTGCTTGATCTGAACAGGCACGCGGTCCCGGGTGGCAATCGCCGCCTTGGTGCTTCCACCGTCGACCGGCGTGGCCGATGCGATGTTCATGCGCTCCAAAACGCGGAGGTCTTTGAGTTCGGCATCAATCGCGCCGATCTCGGAAACGATGGTGTCGAACTGTTCGCGCTCATCAGCGCTCTTGGTTTCACCACGAGCCGCAGCGGCTTTGGTGATGTCGTTCATTTGCGCGACTTGAGCCGCGCGGCGCGCCTCATAGGCCGCGATCTGTTCGTTGGTGGAGAGGTTCATGGGTCGCCCTTTCTGGCGTAGTTCAGGAGTCGCGTCTTTGCGCGTTGGTCCCGAAACGCCGGGTCCAGGGGTTTGCTTCTCATTGCCTAGCGCGGCGAGAAGCGAGGGGGCATCAGCCGACTTGATCTGACTGATCGTTGCGGCGGCCTGAGCCGGAATCGTCACGAGGGACAACTCCATCACTTCGGTATTCGTGAATCGAATGCCCGAGTTGTCTTTGAGCATTTCGGCGCCGCCAGGAAGCGAGCGGAAACCAATCGAGACGCCGCCGACAAGTCCGTGCTGGACGGATTGGCGTGCTTCGTCGATGCGGTCCTTGAGCGCGCCGGGCTCGGTGAGCTTCGGCATCTGCGCCGTGAAAGTCACACCGCTTTTCGTCGGCCGATCAAAGTTGACGGTGCCGACCGGTTTGGTCGCGTCGTGCTGCCAAAGCAGCGGCATCGGGTTGCGGAACTGGATGCCGAGGGGTTCAACGACATCGCCGACTCGATCGGGCTCAGGGGTCGTGGCGATGCCCTTGACAGTCCAATAGGAGTCACCCTCGGTGACACCCTTGATGTCAAGGATTGAGTACGCACGGTTCATAAGCGGGGCCTAGAAATGCAAAAAGCCCGCACATGGCGGGCCTTTTTTTGGTGGGCTTGGTGCTATCGTTGTTGACCTGTCACGACCTTTTAGGATGCAACTATGGACGCGGCCACTACAGTAGACGCTACAGAACAACTGGATGCTATTGACAGAATCGCTTTTGATCTAGCGGCCAAATGGCGAGCTTCTGTAGGCCCAAGTGGCGTAAACCACCAGTTGCTTGTCAACATGCGTCAATACATGGACGTGGCAATGAAAAACTTGGTAGCAGAAAGGGCAATGAAAATTGCTGAAGACTTTGTCCGTGAACAGTTGGAGGCTATTCGCATTAATCCAAATATTGACATTGATCCGCTTCTTGAGAGAGCCATCAAAACGGAGGTGAAGTCTCAGTCAAACGATCTTGTTGGCTTTTTGTTGTCCGATAAGCGGTGGGAAAAAGCCGCTATACGAAATCTTCAGACAGAGAAAACGGTAGCGTTCGCAAAGTACCTTAGGGGCGTACAGAACTGGGACTACGCTTGATGAAATTGCCGATTCTCTGGGCGTTACTCGCCGCAGCGCGCGAATATTCGTCGCGCACGCAGAGGAAGAAGAAGCCCAGGTCCGTGAACTTCACGATATGTATTTTCCGAGGTAGCGCCGACTAAGCGAAGAACATCTGGAACTTCTTTTCTGGTTCTGCCGCGGTCGGCATCACCGCCACAGCATTTGCAAGCGCTGACATGCCGTCAATGCGACCGCGAGCCTTCGCCTTGTCAAACTTCCGCGCTCCAGACTCGCCGACAACAATCGCGTTGTGAGCGCACATGTTCAGAATCGGGTGCTTGCCGTGGCGTAGCTGCTTGTTTAACAGCTTCACTTCGAGGTCACGGAGCGCAGGCGTCATTGACAGCGTGCCCTGCCCTATTTCCTTGAACTTCGCCAGTTCCGATTCGTTGAACCCAGCCTTCACCAGCCACGGGACAAGGAACTTCATCAGGGCGCGGTCGAAGCCAAGGGCCTGAACGTCGCAACGATCGAACAGCCCGCGAAGGTACTCGGCCACGAACTCGTATTCAATCGCTCGGCCTGGAGTTGTGTGGAGCACCCCTTGGCGCTCCCAAAGGTCGTAAGGCACCTTGTCCTTGCGGGACTTCTCCGACAGTCCTTCATGCGGCAACCAGAACGCCGAATGCACGCCGCCTGTTTCGTCTACGGCGATCAGCGCGGTAAGGTCGTTGACGGCCGACAAGTCCAGGCCAGCCCATACCTTTCGCCCGTCGATGGGGCCAGGCTCTGCGCCGTTTTGCTCCCACACGCTGCGCGATACGAACGGCGCTGCTGCCTCAACCCGCTGGTTCAGTATCAGGTTTCGGAACTCCGGCTCGTTTGCGGGCATCTGCAGCGCAGCCTTTGCCTGTTTCTCAACGTCTGCGATTGATCGGAACTTGCCCAGGGCAGGATTGGCAGCAGCCCATGCCGTACGGTCGTCAAGCTCGCAGCCCTCGGGCGCCGCGTAGACATGGCACACGACGCGGGGATCGGGGGCTGCAGCCTGCGCGTCAATCCATGTTGAGAACAGGTCGGCGTCCGTAGGTGCCTGAGTGGAAATCGCAATCAGCAACGGGTTTTGGTAGGCACCTTGCGCCGAGGTGATCGCCGTTACGAACTTGTCGGTAGGCCCGACAACCTGCCCCACTTCGTCAAGGATCGCAAGGATCGGCGACAAGCCGTGCGCGGTCTTACCCTCTGCCGCGAGCGCCCGGTACAGGACGTTCCTGGCGACGCCGATCAGCCTCTTCCCGCTGGGCTGAATTCTCACAAGCCGCGACAGTTCCGGGCTCATGTCAATCATCTTGCGTGCCAGCTCGAAGATGACGGCGGCTTGCTCTTTTGACTGAGCGCCGCTGACAATCTGAGAGTTCAACACAGCCTCAGGCCCAACCAGATGGGCCAGCAAGATGGCCGCGATTAGCGCCGTTTTGCCGTTTTTCCGGCCGATCGATAGGTAGGCGCTGTGCGTTCGATACGGGTTGTCGTAAATCTCAAGGATGAACTTGCGCTGGAATGCTTCCAACTTCATCGGCTTGCCGATTTGGTCGCCCTCCGGCGCCATACAAAACCTCTCGATGAAGGCGACGACCTTCTCGCCGCGAGTCAGCTTCTTCACGAGGCGAGTAGTTCGTCGTCCTGAAGCTCGCTGCGAACCTTCCGTGCCTCGTTCGCAACACGGCGACGTTCAACAACGTGCCGAGCCTCGCCTGCCGCTGCACCACCCATGCGCAAGGTCCGCATGATCGCCATCTCACGCCGGGCCAACTGTTCCAGCACCATGACGCGAGGGTTGGCTACCGGCGTGCCTCGCGCGTTCTCAAGCACGGTGCCTTCAGCATCAAGTTTTTCCGATTCCGCTTCGATATCGCGCTGGCAACGAGCCAACTGAGCAGCCACAACCAGATCAGCCGCGGTCCACTCGTCCCTCGCGCGCGCGCACACGACGCCATCCCAAAACGGTAAGTCTTCCTTTCGAAGCCTCACATGCTTTGGCGGCTGTGGCGGACCCTTCGCTGCGTCGACCGCAGCCTTGACGGCGGCCTCGGCACTGTTCGCCGGCTTTCTTTTCATCGGCGTTTCTCACGTTGGCGTTAACACGGAGCGAACCTGTCGGCACCGAGGCAAACGAACCCAAGCGCGAATGCTCCCCCCGAGGGGTATGCTCGTCAGGCAGGCGAATAGACGGCCCCAAACAGCGCGATCTGCCCGCGCGCTGCTCCGTCACTCTTGGCAAGGTTGCATCGCCTACAGGCGCATTGGCAGTTCCACGATGCATGTGCGCCGCCTCGTGCGATGGCAACGATGTGGTCTACCTCGGGCGCGTTGTTTTTGTATGAGCCGCGCAACCGCTTGGGTGTAGCAACGCCGCATATCTGGCACGTCCAGTTGTCGCGGTTCAAAACGTCCACGTCTCGGAACACTTCGACGGTGGCGCATCGCTTCCGCATCTTGTATGCCTTGCGATGCGCTCTCTTGATGTCCTTCGCTGCCGGGGTAGAACGGCTGCGGGCGGCGGCACACGCCTTCCCGCAGTAGCGCATGCCTCTGCGTTTGCTTGCGAACACGCGATGACAATGCGCACACGCCGTTTCATAGGTGGTGAGAGCAGCCGCAACACGCTTCAGACAACGAAGCAGACTTCGGACTGCCAGGGTTCGTTGGCCCGCTTGTTCCGACGCCTGCCGTTGCGCCTCTTGTCTTGCCTCTGCCTGCCTAGTCCTGCAAGCCATTGAGCACCAGCGTGGAAGATAGCCCTTCTTCTTGTTGGCGCCGCCTAGGCTCGTACGAAAGCCCACACCGCAATGCTCGCACCGGTACTTCGTGGAAATCGCCTTGCAGGCTGCCAAGTACTCATCCCGCGTCTGCTTTGTTCCCTCTCGACACCATGCACTGCAAAACTTTTGCTTTGGCGATGCCTCAAACGAACCGCCGCATCTGGCACATAGGCGATGAGCGGCAGGCAAGGCGGTCGGCGGTGTGCCGCACGGTTCGCAATTCTTGCGTGGTCGGCCTTTACCTGCACAATGTTCCAATTCAACTGAACAACGCGCGCAGCCGAGCTCCCGATACAATTCGTCAGCCATATGCAAAACAGCCTTTGCAGAAGGTCAGAAGCCCCGGCAGCGCGTCAACGCTCCGGGGCTTCGTCTTGTGTGGATGTGTTCTAGCTAGTCCTCGACCGGCCAACCGTCAGCACTGATGCGCTCGCGTGGCTGCTTTCCCGTCTCTGCCGTCGTCTTACGAACGTGACAGGCATGACAAATTGTTTGCAAATTTGACAGGGCGTCCACGCCGGCTTCCGAGCCATGCGTTGCCAACCACTTCGCTTTACTGACGATGTGGTCAACCTCATTCCCGGTGACGTATCGGCCTTGCCTGAGGTGCTCTTGGCAAAGGTGACGATCGCGGGCCAGAACGACTAGCCGTAGCTTCGTCCACTGCCTACCGTAGCCGCGCTCGTGGCGAGACTTGCTGCCCCACATGGGCTTACTTCTTCTCTTCGGTCTTCGGTTGCTCTGCTACTTTGACGGGCTCGGCGGGCGCTGCGACTGGCGCTGGTGCAGGCGTTGCAGGCAGCCCGCGCTTACTGACGGCCGACAGCTTCGTGATGATCTGGCGCATCATGACCGGAGGATAGACGCCCGAGTCGATCAGCGTTTCCAGTTGCTCCACCGTGTCTTTGACGGTGGCGAGGAAGGTTTCGGTCTGGTCCATAAGTCCGCCTTCAGTTGTCAGAACAGCCAGACCCGTCAGCGTCCAACCGGCGCAGCTTTTCGATTGCTGGCTGGACTGCAGCTATCGCTAGCCCGAAGTCACGATTAGCGATGTAGAAGCCCGGCAAGTCATCCGACTCCAAGATGTGCCACCCCTCAACACACTTGTACTTGACGCGAGGTGGGCTGTCTGTATGACCAGGCATCATCGATCAACTTCGCCAAATATATCTGAATGCCACATTACAATGGCTTCAATCCCGGCGAGGTCCGCTGTTGGAGATTGGAGCATGTCTTGACGCAAGCAAAGTCCGCAAGAACATCGGTAGACACGCGCGATTGTCGACACCGCGACCGCCGCCTATCACTTGAACCGGCAACCGCAAACACTTCGGGTGTGGGCCATGGCTCAGACCTACCCTGCTGAACTGACCCCAGTGCGCGTCATGGGCCGCCTTGGCTGGCCGGTTGCGGGCATTCGTCAGCTTCTGCAAGCGGGCGAATAATTTGTAAGGTTGCGCCGATCCGTCTACGGCGTGTGCCGCTCAGGCGCTGCGGTATCGGCCCGGGTGCTTGCGGCTGCCGCGCCGCGAGGAGACATCGCCATTTACCCGTGGCGATCGCCTGCACTTTCGGCGATGGAGCGGGGGTTCGTGTATTCAGCGCAAGTCGTCTTCGCAGCGCTCGGCGAAGTAGCGCCGAAGGTCGTCGCGGAGACGCACCATGCGCGGCGATCCGTCGTCTTGAAGCTGGTACAGCCCTTGCCAGTCGCGCCGGAGGTCTTTGGCTGGGTCAAACTGGCTGTCGACCAGGATCTTCCAGCGGTCCTTGTAGCGGCGGTTCGCCTTGCTGCCGTGCCAGTAGTGGAGCGCCAATCCCGAGACATACCCGACGTTGCCACGCAGGGCCTTTGCCCGCTGGCCCCACGCGTGTAGCGCGCTTTTGAGGCCGGGGCTGCTTTGATGGTGGACCGACTCGACGATGTTGCCGATCATGCCGCGCACCATGTGATGGTCGTTTGCGCCACAAACCGAAAAGTCGATCAGCCCGCCTACAGCGTCGAACGCATCTCGGCGCATGGCATGTGCATATCCGCAATGCCCCGCCGATTTCCCGTAAGGCTTGCCATTGCTCGCCCAGCCGTCGCCCTTTAAATGCTGACGGATCATTCCTGGTAAGTGCTCGCCGCCTGACCCGTTCGGAACGATCGTGAAGTCGGCTGCCAGGTCAACGCACTCGCTGAACATTTGGACGCAGGCGTAGTGCTGAAGCTGCTGCACCGTCTCGACTGCCCAATCCGGCCGGGCGAACTGCACGTCGGCGTCGACCCAGGCGACATAGCGCCAGTCCAACGGCAGCCGCGCGATCAGCAGATTGAGCGCGTTTTCCTTGTGCCAGAGTTCCGAGCTGGTCCGAAGCTGCAGATGCTGCGGGTTGTCGGCTTGCGTGATTGTGTGCGGCCGCTCGCCGAATGCAACTTCTACCGTCCAGAGCGTTGCTCCGGCCGCCAGTACACGAGCCTCAAAGTCTTTGTAGAGCGCGTATCGGCTGCGGTAGCGCGCCGGGTTGGAAATCATTGTGACGACGTGGAGCGCGTCGCTGCTTATCGGGCGCGGGAGGTGAGGATGCGGGGCGGCAAAGAGCATGGATTCGCCTCGCTTGCGGAGTAGGTGGCCGGACAGCCTCTAGGTTTTGCGCAGAGCGCCGAATGTGCAGAGGCGCCGGCCGAAAGGGTCCGAGGCTTTCACTCGGTGCGGGATGTCTTCGGTCGGATGGTGACCGGATTGGTGGGCTGACTAGGCCCAATTCCCTCATCGCAGCGGTCGGGCCGCGAACTCTGAAATGACGAAGCCCCGGACATTGCTGTCGCGGGGCTTCGGATTGCTGGGTCGAGGTCGCCCGCTGCCAGGCGAGGGACCTCTTGGCGTGAACAGGGGCTAACGCCACCCACACCAGTTCTGAGCGAACACTTGGAGCGGAATCGGAGAATCGAACTCCGCATCCCCGGCTTGGAAGGCCAGGTGCTCCCATGAGCATCCCGCATGAAACTTGCGCCGTCGCTAGCGCCCTACTAAGGCCGAGCTGTCTCGGTTCGCGGAAGGTAGACGCGGGCCTAACCGATCTCGAATTCACCCGGCGGAACGCATCAAGCCGGGTGTGGCGTCTTGATGGGCGAGGATTCTACACGCAAGAACCGTGCGCCGCGCAAGAACTATTTTCAGTGCGCCGCAAACTGCTCAAGGGTCTTGCCCGAGGCGAGCGCCGTGCGCAGCCACTGCGGACGTTTGCCGCGACCGACCCAGCCTTCGCCCGTCTGCGGGTCGCGATACTTCGGCGACTGGCTCAGCGCGGTTTTCGCTGCTCGCGCCTTGGCGCCAAGGTCGGCAAGGGTCAAACCAGATTCCGCCATCAGGTCGCGGACTTTGGCGAGCGCTTCGGCGCGCGTCGCGTCGTGAGCGGCCTTGATCTGGCGATCAATGGCTTCCTTCCGTTCAATCAGTTCTTGCAGGGTCGACATAGACAATCTCCGGTGAGTGAGAGCCACTAATTATATGACTCATATTGATTATCCGCGCATCCTTGTTTGCGCCCCCGATTCAGCGGCTCGAAGCGCGTCACCCATCAGTCCGAGTAGATGCGATGCAAAGCGCCTCTCTTCGTCGTCACGGCCGACAGAAACTTCCCGATTTCCGGTGCTGCGGCAAGCTCGGCAGGTAATCAACGGTCCGCTGTGCTCACCACGCCCACCCCCGACATATCCGCGGCCTTCGCATGGCGGACATGTCGGATCAAGCCAGACATCCAGGCACCGGCCGGCGATTGCCGCCGCCGCTTGGTCGTTGCGCATGAACCGCTGACGTGTCGCCTCGATCACCGCAAGATCACCCATTGCGACGCGGACGGACGCCAGCGTCTTTAGCTGCAAGAGCACAAACGCCCGCGCCTTCAGTGCCTCCTGCTCGGCCATGACGGCCATGACCCGAGCAGCGTCGGCAAGCCGGACGGAGTTGTTTTCTCTGGCATCTGCTCGAAGGCGAGCAGCGATCGTCTCTGCGGCGCTCAACTGCTGCGCGGCTTTCCGGTGCTCACCGTGAACAGCGTCGTATTCGGTGCGCAGCCGCAAGAGCATTGCGCCGATGCCGTCGCCGCACCACCCCATCGCAGCGATGAGGTCGATTGGCTCGTTCCTTCCGCTGTCGCGACTGCGGAGATTTGACGACGATAGAGATGCTGCGTACCGCTCAGCTAGTGTCGGTGCTTCGTCAATCATGGGGTCACTCCTTGTAGAATCTCGGCGCTCACCGATTCCACTGACCCCCTGACGCCCCGACTCGCCTGCAAGCGGATCGGGGCGTTTCCTCATTTTGATTTGCTGGCAATTCTGGCCGCGTACTCCTTCACGAGTTGATGGCCATTCCTCCATTTCGCCCCGAACGCTTTCTCTAGCGCTGCGCGATACGGCTCTGTCACCTTGCCGGCCTTCGCCGCGTTGAAATACATCAGTCCGCCAGCTAGGCCGCGCACCGTGCAATCAATGCACGAAGCATCAAGGAAGCCGGGGATGCCGGTTTCCTCGGCCTTCGCGCAAGACTCGCAGCCGGTCATTTCCGCTCCAGCCATTGACAAAACAGTTTGCCGGCACACCAACCGACCAACGCGCCAACAGCCACCGCTGAAACAGCCATGTATAGGCTCACGCACCACACCTCGATGAGTCAACCCGGGCCCCTTGACGCATTTTCGTGGCACCACTCGTCGGGGGTGTAGGTGGTGTCGCGAAACCATGCGGCTTCGATGTAGGGGCGGATTTCGGAGAGGGTCATGGCCGCA
This sequence comes from uncultured Acetobacteraceae bacterium, assembly GCA_964657785.1. GTDB lineage: Bacteria > Pseudomonadota > Gammaproteobacteria > Burkholderiales > Burkholderiaceae_C > LMDS01. Next base: position 2,437 of record CAZZWY010000037.1, on the reverse strand, counting down.
ATTCCTCCAACATGGCGCGCGTTCTCGCAACGTATTCACGCTCAAGCGCCCGGCGCTGTTCGCGCGTGAACGTCCCCGATGCGCCGATCAGCGAATGGCAGCCGCGCCGACCCGGCCCATCAGCGCAGAGCGGGAAAGTCTCGTAATCGCTCGCCTTGATCGCAAATCCCTTACCTTCGTCGGCATGCGCGGCTTGGCTTGGACCGGGTCGGTCGCAGTGTGCACAAGGAAGGGCAGCAACGCGGCGAAGGTAGGCTTTGTCGCGCGCCGGCGGATGCTTTGGCAGCGGCAGGCAAAGTTTCGCTACCGTCTCGATGCGCAATGCCGACGCGCGCGGCGTGATCGGGCCACCTTCGTACTGCTTTGCCTCTCGGCGGGGCTTTGTCCACGTCATGGCTTCTGCTCGAATCTAATAACGACCGCCCAGGGGCCGCGTTTCTGTTCGGCGCGGTAAATTACGGACGGGTCTTTATCGTCAACTCCAATCCATTCTGCGATTGCGTCGACGACTCCCTTTAGGCTGCTTGGAAGATTTTCAAAGGGGTCCAATCCTGCGCTTGGAGCAACCCGAGTCAAGGTGACGAGACACGGCAATTCAGGCCGCTCGACCTGGCGCAACGCCCACCCGACGGTTTTGCGTTCCAACTTCACTCGACGAGATCGAGCCATGAAGTGCTCGCGAACGTTCAGGCCGCTGCTGGTGCGAAAACCTGGGATGGCAACTGTCGTAGGCCGACCGACGCCCATGCTTTGGCCGACAAGAACGGGCATGTCGTTGGGGGTCAGCATGTCGCGGCCTCCAGCTGGCGCCACTCGCGGTACTTCGCCATCAGCCGGCCGAATTTCGCTGCCGCCTCGGACGAGTGATCGAGCAATCTGCGACTCTCAATCGCGCAAAACGTCCGAACAAGTTGCGCCGCGCCATCAGTCGTTGGGCTGTAGCCTTTGACGTGCGCGAACGCCTGAAACGTAACGTCGGCGCAGATAACCGCAGCATCGCGCGCCAGCTTTCCGCCTTTTGGCTGTTCTAGCTCGGCAGACGGCAACGCGGGCCGTGTGGCCGGCGTCTCGTCGTCGGCAATTTCCACCAGCACGCACATGTACCGCTTGCCTTCCTTACCGACAAAGGCTGCGAGTTCTTCTCGGTCGGTCAGGCGCAAAGTGATGCGCGGGCCGCCCTTGCTGGAATCGGCGAACGTCACGAACTGCGTCTCGCCGCTGAAGCTTGGTTGGATGCTCATGCAGCCTCCATCCACCGACCGACGACGATGTAGCCCCGAGACGCCCAATACTTCCGTCGAATCACCACTCCGTTCATGCGCTCTCCCCTTGATAGTCGTCGACACGCTGGTTCACTGCGGCCTTCAGGTCGGCGGTGCGCTGCTTCTCTGCCGCATCGATGCTCGGCACATCAACGGCGCGCGTCAGCCGGTCGCGGAGCGCACGGAGTTTCTCGAGCACCTCGGGCGGCGCTGCCTCAGCGATGGCCTCAAATGCGTTTGCCGGTGCAGGTAGCGCTATTCGTTCCGGCGCCGGCAAACGTCCCGCCTCTTGCGCCGCCTGCAATACCGCGTCACGCTGCTTTCCGTCGAAACCGAGGGATGCGGTCCACGTTGCTGGCCGTCGAGCCCTGCGCGCCTCCTCGACGAGTCGGGTGTACGCCTCCTTGAACGCCATGCGAGCGCCAATCTGGTCGCCGGAGTCGATGATCGGACGAGCGATGCCCCATGCCGATGCAGCTTCGTCCGTCCACACGACCGTGCGACTTTCGTCCGTCGCAAGCAGTGCAGTAGCCCACGCCTCTTCGGGGCCTGGGCGCCCGTCGTTGGCAGCGAGACCCTCGATCTGCGCAAGGATGTCGGCGGGCATCGGAAGGAACCGGCCGCGTTGCGGGTCTTTGACGTGGCCGTCGAAGCCGGCGCGCACATCGGGCAGCGAATGCGCCGCAAGCGCCCGGAAGAACATGGCCTTCTGGCCGGCAGTTATGGCGCCTCGTGGGTAGAGCCCAGCCACGTCGTCCAACATCGCCGAGAAAGCGTCGAAGTCGGCTTCACGCATCGCTGGTCTCCTTTGGAAAAAGCCGAGCACGGGCCTCGGCGGTAGTCGCGGCTCGGCGGGCTTCTTCGGTCTCGGCTGGCAGCCCCGCGGCCGGAGGCGGCAATGCAGCCGCGAGCCACTCCAGCGGCTGAAGTGGCTTTTCCTTAGCACAGATGCGCAGCTTCTTGATGAGCGCGGCGTCCCCGTGTATTTTTCGAAGGCCCCCAAGAAACGACCGAGCGTGCTTGTCAGCGCTGCCGGCTGCGGTGAGCATCGGAAGGCCATAGCCGAAGATGATCTCGTCCGGATTGGTGAGTTTTGGCTTTTGAGAAAGCGCTGACGGCGGCGGTTCGGCGCCAACGGCGCCCGCTCCGTCAGGAGCGGAACTATCTAATCCCTT
>CAZZWY010000036.1:0-14811 GCA_964657785.1 uncultured Acetobacteraceae bacterium | reverse complement strand
CCGAGACCCTCATTGCGCCCGACACGGCGCAGGGCGAGGAGCGCGCGGTGCACCCGTTCGCGGCCCTTGCCGGGCTCAAGCGCGACCCACGTCCCAACTGAGGCCCACAGCGTCTGTCGAGCGGCCGAGTCTCGCGTGCTAGAATCGTAGGCTTTTCAGCGTGTGCAGCAGGCGGCCGCTTTCGAGCGGGGGGCAGCGGAGTGGCGCAGGGGTGGCCGGTGCCCGGTCGCGGGATCCCGGTCCCCTTTTTCTGCGACATTGACGCCGCGCCGGGCGTTTTCACGTCCTGATACGTCCCGACGTCTGCTCATCGGCTCGCTCGCGGCGAGCGAGTTACAGGAGAATCCCATGGCCGTTCAGCAAAACAAGAAGTCTCCGTCCAAGCGCGGCATGCACCGGGCGCACTATGCCCTCGGCACGCCGGGCACCGCGATCGAGCCGACCACCGGCGAGTCGCATCTCCGGCATCACATCAGCCCGAACGGTTTCTATCGGGGCCGCAAGGTGTTGAAGACCAAGGCCGACGCCTGAGTTTTTCTCAGCCGGCGGACGCGGACACCTGCGTCGGCGCGTAGCCTTTCGAGCCGTCCGAACGGACCTTTCCGGTGGCCCATGCGCATGCTGGAAGATCGCCGGGTGTGAATGCCGACTGGCTTTCGATGCCGCATGGCCCTCGTCGCCGCATGGCCCTCGACATGAAATCCGACGCTCTGCCGCCTTCGGGCGACGTCGTTCGCATCGCGGTCGACTGCATGGGAGGCGATCACGGGCCCTCGGTCACATTGCCGGCCTGTCGCGCGTTCCTGGCAGCCCATCCGGCGGCCGAGCTGATCCTCGTCGGCCAAGCCGAGGCGCTCGCGCCCGCCGCCGCCTGGGCACGCTGCACGACGCTCGTCGCGACCGAAGTGATCGAGATGACCGACGCGGTCGAGGTCGCGCTGCGTCGAAAGAAGAATTCGTCGATGCGCGTGGCCGTCAACCAGGTCAAGGCGGACCCGGCCACCGGTCGCTCGCGCGCCCAGGCCTGCATCTCGGCGGGCAACACCGGCGCGCTGATGGCGGTCTCGCGCTACGTCCTGAAAACGCTCGACGGCATCGACCGGCCGGCAATCGCGGCGGTGATCCCGCATCAGCGCGGCGGCTACACGACGATGCTCGACCTCGGCGCGAACGTCGACTGCACGGCCGAGCATCTGCTGCAGTTCGCGGTGATGGGCAGCGCGCTGGTCTCGGCGTTTGCCGGAACCGAGAACCCGTCGGTCGGTTTGCTCAACATCGGCGAAGAGGCGATCAAGGGCAGCGAGATCATCAAGCGTGCCGGCGAGTTGCTGCGCCAGGCGTCGGAGCGCGGCCACCTCAACTTCCACGGCAATGTCGAGGGCAACGACATTTTCAAGGGCACGACCGACATCGTCGTCTGCGACGGCTTCGTCGGCAACGTCGCGTTGAAGACGGCCGAGGGCGCGGCGGCGATGTTCGTCGCGACCGTCAAGCAGGAGTTCGGCCGCAACGTCTTCACCAAGCTCGCGGCGGTGGTCGCCAGGCCGGTGCTGAAGCGATTCCGCAGCCGACTCGACCACCGGCGCTACAGCGGCGGCTCGCTGCTCGGCCTGCGCGGCCTCGTCTTCAAGGCGCACGGATCGGCGGACGCCTACGCCTTCGAGCAGGCGCTGAACCGGGCTTATGATGCCGCTCGCAACGGCTTGCTGGCCCGAGTCCACGAGCGCATCGTGCAGACACTGCCGGTCGGCGGCGCGGTCGACGCCAGCTTTCAAGACTCTCTCGATCCGACGCTTTCCTAAGAGCATGAACGTCCCTTCGCCCCGCTACTCGCGCATCACCGGCACCGGCAGCTACCTGCCCCCGAACCGGCTGACGAACGACGATCTGGCGGCGCAGCTCGCGAAGGACGGCATCGAGACGTCCGACCAATGGATCGTCGAGCGCACCGGCATCCGCGCCCGCCACTTCGCCGCGCCCGACGTCGCCGCCAGCGATCTGGCGCTGCAGGCCGCCCAACGGGCGCTCGAGGCCGCCGATTGCGACGCCGCGAGCATCGACCTCATCATCGTCGCCACCTCGACGCCCGACATGGTGTTCCCCTCGACCGCCTGCCTGGTCCAGCAGAAGCTCGGCGTTCACGGCTGTGCGGCGTTCGACGTGCAGGCGGTCTGCTCGGGTTTCGTGTATGCGCTGACGGTCGCCGATTCGATGATCCGCACCGGCGCGGCGAAGAAGGCGCTCGTGATCGGCTCGGAGGTGTTCTCGCGCATCCTCGACTTCCAGGACCGCGGCACCTGCGTTCTCTTCGGCGACGGCGCCGGCGCGGTCGTGCTGGAGGCGAGCGACACGCCGGGCGTCCTCGCGAGCGAGCTCCACTCGGACGGGCGGCATGTCGGCATCCTCTGCGTCCCCGGCCATGTCAGCGGGGGCCGCGCGCTCGGCGATCCCCTGCTGAAGATGGACGGCCCGGCCGTCTTCAAGCTCGCGGTCGGAGTGCTCGAAGACGTCGCCCGCTCGGTGCTCGCCAAGGCCGGCCGCAGCGGCGATGACGTCGACTGGCTGATCCCGCACCAAGCCAACATCCGCATCCTCCAAAGCACCGCCCGGCGCCTGAAGTTGCCGCTCGAGAAGCTGATCGTGACCGTCGACCGGCACGGCAACACCTCGGCCGCCTCGATTCCGCTGGCGCTCGACGAATCGGTGCGCAGCGGCAAGATCGTCGCCGGCGACACCCTGCTGCTCGAGGGGGTGGGCGGCGGCTTCACCTGGGGGGCGGTGCTGCTCGTCTATTGAGCGCCTCCTCCGTCGGCAGGCTGGCGCCGCGCGCCCAGCCTCGTCCGTGATCACGACCAGCCCCTCAAGAGACACCGATGACGACCGCCTTCGCATTCGTATTCCCCGGCCAGGGCTCGCAGTCCGTCGGCATGCTCGACGCCTGGGGCGATCACCCCGCCGTCCGGCAGACGCTCGCCGAGGCGGGCGAGGCGCTCGGCGAGGATGTCGCGAGCTTGATCGCCCACGGCCCGAAGGATCAGCTCGACCTGACGACGAACACCCAGCCGGTGATGCTCACGGCGGGCGTCGCCTGCTATCGCGCCTGGAGCGCGGAGACCGGGCTCGTGCCGAGCGTCGTTGCCGGCCACTCGCTCGGCGAGTACACCGCCCTGGTCGCGGCCGGGTCGCTCACGCTTGCCGACGCACTGCCGCTGGTGCGGTTTCGGGCGCAGGCGATGCAGGACGCGGTGCCGGTGGGCGTCGGCGCGATGGCGGCGATCCTCGGGATGGACGCCGACACTGTCCGCCGGGGCTGTGCCGAAGTCGCCACGACGACCGGCGAAGTGGTCGAGGCCGTCAACTTCAACGACCCGAAGCAGACGGTGATCGCCGGCAGCAAGGCGGGGGTCGAGCGCGCCTGCGAGGCCCTCAAGGCGCAAGGCGCGAAACGCGCGCTGCCGCTGCCGGTCTCGGCGCCGTTCCACTCCAGCCTGATGAAGCCGGCGGCGGACCGCCTCAAGGAAAAGCTCGCGTCGACGAGGCTCATCGAACCGCGCATCGCGGTCGTCAACAACGTCGACGCGCTGGTGCAGACGGCTCCCGACGCGATTCGGGACGCCCTCTACCGGCAGGCCTTCGGTGCGGTGCGCTGGGTCGACGGCGTGCAGGCGATTCGGGGTCGCGGCGTCACGCACGTGATCGAGTGCGGCCCCGGCAAGGTCCTGGCGGGAATGGTCAAGCGCATTGACGCCAGCGCGATCGGCGGCGCGGTGTTCGACCCGGTCTCGTTGAACGAAGTGAAAGGGATGTTGGCATGAACAGCGTCACGATGGCTGGGCAGATCGCGCTCGTCACCGGCGCGTCGCGCGGCATCGGCCGGGCGATCGCGCTCGCCCTCGCGCAGCGCGGGATGAAGGTGTTCGGCACCGCAACGACCGGCGCTGCCACGATCGGCGAAGCGCTGGCCGCGTTCGACGGCTGTCGCGGGCTGCGCCTGGACGTCAACGACGCCGCCGGTCTCGAAGCCGCGGTGGCCGAGATCTTGAAGGCGAACGGCGCGCTGCACGTGCTCGTGAACAACGCCGGCATCACGCGCGACGGCCTCTCGATGCGCATGCGCGATGCCGACTGGGACGCGGTGCTCGACACCAATCTCAAGGCCGTCTTCCGCGCCAGCCGCGCCGTGATGCGGCCGATGATGAAGCAGCACTACGGCCGCATCGTCAACATCACGTCCGTGGTCGGCGCGAGCGGGAATGCCGGCCAGGCGAACTACGCCGCGGCGAAGGCGGGCGTCGCCGGCCTGACGCGTTCGCTCGCGCGCGAGCTCGGCAGCCGCAACGTCACCGTCAACTGCGTCGCCCCGGGCTTCATCGCGACCGACATGACCAAGTCGCTGAGCGAGGCGCAGACCGGCGCGTTGATGGCGCAGATTCCACTCGGGCGGCTCGGCGCGGCCGCGGACGTGGCCCATGCCGTCGCCTTTCTCGCCGCCCCGGAATCCGGCTACATCACGGGCACCGAACTGCACGTCAACGGCGGCATGTTCATGACCTGAGCCGGCGGCGCAGGCCGCGCCGGCGCAGCTCGCCACGCCGCCGGCCCCGACGGGTCGGCCCCCCCGGAAGCCTTAGAATCCGAGGCTAATTTCCATAATCAATCTGCAGGAGTGTTCATGAGCGATATCGAAGCACGCGTCAAGAAAATCATCGCCGAGCAGCTCGGCGTTCCCGAGGCCGACGTCGTCAACGACAAGGCCTTCGTCGCCGATCTCGGCGCGGATTCGCTCGACACGGTCGAACTGGTGATGGCGCTCGAAGATGAGTTCGGCATCGAGATCCCGGACGAAGAGGCGGAGAAGATCACCACCGTGCAGCTGGCGATCGATTACGCCGTCAAGCACCAGAAGGCCGCCTGAAGGCGCGCAGGGTCGAGGGGGACGTGTGTCAATGACTGGTCGGCGTGTCGTCGTCACGGGGCTCGGCCTCATCAGCCCGGTGGGCAACACGGTCGAAGAGGGCTGGGCCAACATCCTGGCCGGCCGCTCCGGCATCGCGAACATCACGAAGTTCGATGCGTCGGCGTTCGCCTGCCGGTTCGCCGGCGAAGTGCGCGACTTCAAGGTCGACGACTACTTCCCGGCCAAGGACGCGCGCCACATGGACGCGTTCATCCACTATGGCCTTGCAGCCTCGATCCAGGCCGTGCGCGACGCCGGCCTGCCGACCAACGAGTCGCTGAGCGAGGAGCAGGCCGAGCGCATCGGCGTGCTGGTGGGCTCCGGCATCGGCGGCCTGCCGCTGATCGAGAACACCCACGCCGAGCTGGTCGGGCGGGGCCCGCGCCGCATTACGCCGTTCTTCGTTCCGGCGTCGATCATCAACATGATCTCCGGCCACGTGTCGATCACCTACGGCTTCACCGGACCGAACCTCGCGATCGTGACGGCGTGCACCACCGGCCTGCACAGCATCGGCATGGCGGCACGGATGGTGGCGCATGGCGATGCGGACGTGATGGTCGCCGGTGGCGCCGAGTCGACGATTTCGCCGCTCGGCCTCGGCGGCTTCGCCGCGGCCCGTGCGCTCTCGACGCGCAACGACGATCCGCAGGCCGCCTCGCGCCCCTGGGACAAGGACCGCGACGGTTTCGTGCTCGGCGAAGGCGCCGGCGTGCTGGTGCTGGAGGAGTACGAATACGCCAGTCGGCGCGGCGCCAAGATGTATGCCGAGATCGTCGGCTTCGGCATGGGCGCCGATGCGCATCACATGACCGCGCCCGACATCGACGGCCCGAAGCGCTCGATGAAGGCCGCCTTGCAGAGCGCAGGGCTCCGTCCGGATCAGATCCAGTACCTCAATGCCCACGGCACGTCGACGGCGCTCGGCGACCTGAACGAGACCAACGCCATCAAGCTCGCCTTCGGAGCGCCTGCCAAAGAGGGTCTCGTCATCAGCTCGACCAAGTCGATGACCGGCCACTTGCTTGGCGGTGCGGGCGGTATCGAATCGGTATTCACCGCGCTCGCGGTGCGTGACCAGATCGCGCCGCCGACCATCAACCTGTCCCACCCCGACCCGGAGTGCGATCTCGACTACTGCGCCAACACGGCGCGGGAGATGAAGATCGACTACGCGATGAAGAACAACTTCGGTTTCGGCGGAACCAACGGCACCCTTGTCTTCAAGCGAGTCTGACGAGCGCTGAGGCGCCGCAGGAGCCTCTCGGTCCCCCCATGCCTGACCGACACGCTGGCCTGCACCGGTTCGACCGTGGGCGCTGATGCGCACCGCACCGGCTGTTCATGTCTCGGTCACCCGCTTCGGCGTCTGGCGCGCGGGGATCGGGTCGGCGCTGGCGCTGGTCTGGGGCGTGCTCATCGCCTGGGCCGTGGCGCACTGGCGGGCGCAGGGGCCGGTGACCGCAGTGCTGACGGCCGCTGCCATCGCTGCCGCGACGAGCGCCGCCTTCGCCGCCCGGCTGCTGAGGGTGCGTCCGTTCAGCTTGGGGTGGGACGGCCGGTGCTGGCATCTGTGGCCGTCGGCCGCGCTCTCCGAAGATGCGGTGCCCGGTGAAGTTCACGCAGCGATCGATTGCGGCCGCTGGCTCCTGTTGCGTTTCGAGCCGGAGCGCCGAGGCACTTCGCAGTGGCTGCCGGTGCAACGCCGCGGCCTGGAGCCGTCCTGGCACGGCCTGCGCTGCGCGGTGTATTCGCCGCGGGTGGCCAGCGGCGAAGTGGACGCAAGGACCGGGTGAGGAGCGTTCAGCGGGATGCGGGCTCCCCGCCCCGACGAACCGATCACGCTTCGAGCGGCGAGGCCTCCGGCTTGCGTTCCTTTGCGAGAAAGACGATGAGTACGATCGAGCCGAGGACCGGAATGAACGACAGCAGCATCCACCAGCCGCTGCGACGCGTGTCGTGCAGGCGGCGAATGGCGGCCGCCAGGACGGGCAGGAAGATCGCCAGCCAGAAGAGCGAGTTGGCGACACTGCTGATCGTCGAGAGGAGAGGGCTCATGACGAAGATGAAGAGCGCGAGCCACCCGTCCTCCGGCCGTCCGGCACGCCCGGAGAAGTCGGCGTATTCGGCAAAGCAAGTGCGGACCGATTCTTGAAGCGTCACTGCTCGGTTCCCGGGTGGATCAGTCCCGTTGTCGGCAAGTGCGGCCGGAATGTGACCCCGCGCGTTGATTTTCGGATCGTCACCTGGCGATGACCGGCATGACCTCCCCGGATGCCGACGCCGCGCTGCTCGCGCGCGTTCGGCTCGGCGACGTCAAGGCGTTCGAGATGCTGGTCGTGAAGTACCAGCGGCGGATCGAACGCCTGATCGGGCGGATGGTTCGCGACGTCGACCTCGTCCCCGACATCGCCCAGGAAACGTTCATCCGGGCCTATCGGGCGCTGCCGAACTTTCGAGGCGAGAGCGCTTTCTATACCTGGCTCTACCGGATTGCCGTCAACACGGCGAAGAAGTCGCTCATGGAGTTGAAGCGTGATCCGCTGGTGTCGGAATCGGCCCGGGCCTCGCGTGACGACGACGATGAAACTTCACGGGTCGAAAACGAACTAAGCGATGGCGAGACGCCGGAGGCGGTGCTCGCCAGCAAGCAGATCGCTGCGGCGGTGAACAGCGCGATCGATGCGCTGTCCGACGATCTCCGACAGGCCATCACCCTGCGCGAGATCGAAGGCCTGAGCTACGAGGAGATCGCCGAGCTGATGAATTGCCCGATCGGCACGGTGCGGTCGCGTATCTTTCGGGCGCGCGAGGCGATCGCGACACGGCTCAAGCCCTTGCTGGACACGCGCGACGGCGAGCGCTGGTGAGGCCGGGGCGGCCAGGGCGATGACGGGCCGGCGGCGGGTCGGCGCTTCACGATTCGAGAACGAGGGGGAGACGAAGATGGTGACGACGACGAACTCAGAGGGACACGCAGCGGCGCGGGAGCAGCTCTCGGCGCTGGCTGACGGCGAGCTCGGCGAGGCGCAGGTGTCGCTCGCCTGCATGCACTGGCGCAGCGACGCCGCCCTGCGGTCGTCGTGGCACGCCTATCAGTTGATCGGCGACGTGCTGCGGTCCGAGGACCTCGGCACGGCGCCGGGACGCGACGCCGGCTTCCTGGCAGCCCTGCGGTCACGCCTGGCCGACGAGCCGGTCGTGCTCGCACCGCTCGCCGTCGCGGCCGAGACGTCCGTGCTCGCGGAGCGCCGCGTTCGTTGGTCGTGGCGGGCGCCGCTGGCGGTCGCGGCGGGTTTCGTCGCGGTCGCGGGCGTGGTGCTCGTGACACGCACGCCCGGGGCCGGGCCGGAGGCTCCTGCGCTGGCGCGCGCGGCGGCCCCAGCGGGAAGCGTCGTCGCCGCCTCGACGTCGACCGCGGCGCTTCCGTCGCCGGCCGTTGCCGACTCGCGGGCGCTGATCGACCGGGGCCAGCTGATCCGCGATGTGCGACTCGATCGGTATCTCTCGGCGCACAAGGAATTCGCCGGCAGCTCCGCGCTCGGTGTACCGTCGGGGTTCCTGCGCAACGCCACCGCCGAGGCGGTCGAGCGCTGACCCTGCCGGAGCGCCGCTGCCGACCCCGCCGATGCCGTTTCGCCTGCCGCTCTTCTTCCCTCCGTCGTTCCCGCGCCTGAGCCCGCTGCGCATTCTGGTTGTTCTTGCCGTCCTGGTCGGCGCCGGCGCGGCGTCGGCCGGCGGGGCTTCGACCGGGGCGGGCCTCGCCGGATCGCGTCCGGTCCCGCCTCGAGAGGGCCAGCCTCGAGACGTACCGCCTCAGGAAGTACGCGCCTGGCTCCTGAAGATCCACGACGCGGCCAGCCATCGCAACTTCCAGGGCACTTTCGTCGTCAGCGGCGGTGGCGCGGTCTCGAGTGCCCGCATCGCCCATTTCTGCGAGGGCGACGACCAGTTCGAGCGCAGCGAATCGCTCGACGGGCAGGCGCGCTACATCTTTCGCCACAACGACCTCGTCCACACCGTCTGGCCGGCGAGCCGGGTCGTGATGGTCGAGCAGCGCAGCCAGCTCGCCTCGTTCCCGGCGCTGCTGCAGGCCGGCGACGACCGGATCACGGACTTCTACGACGTGCAGCGCCAGGGCACGGGCCGTGTTGCCGGCCACGACGCGAACGTCCTCGTCGTCAAGCCGCGAGACACGCTGCGCTACGGCTATCGCCTCTGGGCCGACCAGGCGTCGGGCCTGCTGCTGCGCGCCGACGTGATCGGCGAGCAGGACGCGGTGGTCGAGACTTCCGCCTTCTCCGACGTGACGATCGGTGTGCGGGCCCAGCCCGAGAGCGTCTTGCAGCCGATGCGGCGGACGGCCGGCTACCGCATCGTCAAGCCGGTGATGACGACGACCCGTCTCGCCGCCGAGGGCTGGGAGATGGCGCGGGCGGTCGCGGGCTTCCGCGAGGTGAGCTGCGTCAAGCGGCCGATGCAGGGCGCGGGCACCGTCGACGCCGCGCCGCCCGATCTGCCGGTCCTCCAGACGATCTACTCCGACGGCCTGACCTATGTCTCCGTCTTCATCGAGCCGCTCGATCCTGCGCGCCACCGACAGCCGGTGCTGGCGTCGGTCGGCGCGACGCAGACCTTGATGCAGCAACAGGGCGGCTGGTGGATCACGGTGGTCGGCGACGTGCCGGCCGCCACTTTGCACCAGTTCGCAAAGGGGCTGGAGCGGCGCCCGTAGGGCCCGCATCGATGCCGCCTGTTCGCCCGGCGTTCAGCGCCGTCCACTATTCGATCGAGCCTGGGGAGGCCCTGTTCATGCACACCACGATTTCGTCGTCCACCGATTCGCCGCCCGCGACGAGCGAGAGACCGTCGACCGGGCGCCGGGCGCCGGAGGCACTGCGCCGCCGCGCTTGCGCGCTCGTCCTCGCCGTCGGGTTCGCGCTGACCGGCGCGCTGCAAGCCGCACCGGCCATCGCGCAGGGTTTGCCAGACTTCACCGGCCTGGTCGAGCAGGTCGGCCCGGCGGTCGTCTTCGTGCGCACGACGGAGCGCAGCAAGGCCGCCCGCAACGGCGGCGCCCCCGAGATGGACGAGGACATGCTCGAGTTCTTCCGCCGCTTCGGCCTGCCGATGCCGAACCGCCCGGGCCCCCGCTCGCCGCAAGGGCCGCAGGCGCCCGATGCCGACAGCGAGCCGCAGCAGCGCGGCGTCGGCTCCGGGTTCATCCTCGGCGCCGACGGTTACGTCATGACGAATGCCCACGTCGTCGACGGTGCCGACGAGGTGATCGTCACGCTGACCGACAAGCGCGAGTTCAAGGCCAAGATCATCGGCGCCGACAAGCGGTCGGACGTCGCCCTCGTGAAGATCGAAGCGACCGGGCTGCCTTTCGTCAAGATCGGTGATTCGACCAAGGTGAAGGCGGGCGAGTGGGTCATCGCGATCGGTGCGCCGTTCGGGCTCGACAACACCGTCACCGCCGGCATCATCAGCTCGAAGGCCCGCGACACCGGCGAGCTCGTCCCGCTGATCCAGACCGACGTCGCGATCAACCCCGGGAATTCCGGCGGGCCGCTGATCAACATGCGCGGCGAGGTGATCGGCATCAATTCGCAGATCTACAGCCGTTCGGGCGGCTACATGGGCATTTCGTTCGCGATCCCGATCGACGAAGCGTCGCGGGTCGTCGACCAGCTCCGCACCAACGGACGCGTGAGCCGCGGCCGGATCGGCGTGGCGATCGCCGAGGTCACGCGCGACGTGGCCGAGTCGATCGGCCTCGGCAAGCCGGTGGGCGCGCTGGTGCGCAGCGTCGAAGCGGGTGGGCCGGCCGAGAAGGCCGGCATCGAAGCCGGCGACATCATCACGAAGGTCGACGGCAAGCCGGTCGAGAAGTTCGCGGACCTGCCGCGCTTCGTCGGTGCGGTCAAGCCCGGCGCCAAGACCGCGGTGCAGGTGTTTCGCCGCGGCGCCTACAAGGACCTGAGCGTGACCGTCGTCGAGTTCGAACCGCCCGAGAAGGCGCCGAAGGCCGCCGACAAGGGCCCCGAGCCCAAACCGCAGAGTTCGGTCTCGAGCGTCGGCCTCACGGTCGCCGATCTGACTGACGCGCAGCGGCGCGAATTGAAGGTCAGCGGCGGGGTTCGGGTCGAAGCGGTCGAAGGCATCGCGGCACGTGCCGGCATCCGGGAGGGCGACGTGCTGCTGTCCGTCGGCAACACCGAAGTGGCGTCGGCGAAGCAGTTCGAGGCCATCGTCGCGAAGGCCGACAAGACCCGGCCGCTCACCGTGCTCGTGAGACGGGGGGACGCGGTCAACTTCCTGATCCTGAAACCCGCCGCACGCTAGGTCGAGTCGATCGACGGCCCCGGCATCGCGGCGCCTCCCGGGGCCGGCCTGCCGGGCGGGTCTTCGGCTGTCGGCGCAGGCGCTCGACGGCGGTGCCGAAGCTGTTGATATCCTGTTGATAAAAGCGCGTTTGCACCGTTTGCGGGCCATAATTTTGGACCCCGAGGCGTTTGTCCGCGGGACGCTTTTGACTACAATGAAGTCCCAACAAGCAGTTGCCATACGTTTTGTTGGAAGGCGCGTCAACGATTCGACGTGCCTTTTTTTTGGCTTCCTGTCTGCCTCGGCCCGGGTGCTGCGGTCGGCCCAGCGCCTTGCGGCCACGCGCCGCCTCTCGCACCAGACGCCTCCCTGAAGCCAGCGCCCGCTCATGGACCACATCAGAAACTTTTCGATCATCGCCCACATCGACCATGGCAAGAGCACGCTCGCCGACCGGTTGATCCAGCGTTGCGGCGGCCTCTCGGACCGGGAGATGGAAGCCCAGGTGCTCGACTCGATGGACATCGAGCGCGAGCGCGGCATCACGATCAAGGCGCAGACCGCGGCGCTCGAGTACAAGGCGCAGAACGGCCGGACCTACCAGCTCAACCTGATCGACACGCCCGGGCACGTCGACTTCTCGTACGAGGTCAGCCGGTCGCTCTCGGCGTGCGAGGGCGCGCTGCTCGTCGTCGACGCGAGCCAGGGCGTCGAGGCGCAGACGGTCGCGAACTGCTATACCGCGCTCGACCTCGGCGTCGAGGTCGTCCCGGTCCTCAACAAGATGGACCTGCCGAACGCCGACCCGGACAACGCCAAGGCCGAGATCGAGGACGTGATCGGCATCGACGCCGACGACGCGATTCCCTGCAGCGCCAAAACCGGAATGGGCATCGACGACATCCTCGAGGCCGTGATCCACCGCATGCCGGCGCCGCGCGGCAGTCGGGAGGCGCCGCTGCGCGCCATGATCATCGACTCGTGGTTCGACAACTACGTCGGCGTCGTGATGTTGGTGCGCGTCATCGACGGCACCTTGATTCGCGGCGAGCGCATTCGGCTGATGGCGAGCGGCTCGGTCTACGGCGCCGAGCAGCTCGGCGTCTTCACGCCCAAGTCGGTGTCGAGGGACCAGCTGCGCGCCGGCGAGGTCGGCTTCATCATCGCCGGCATCAAGGAGCTTCAGGCGGCGAAGGTCGGCGACACGATCACGCTCGAGAAGAAGCTGCCCAACAATCTCGGCCCCGCGACCGAGGCGCTGCCGGGCTTCAAGGAGATCCAGCCGCAGGTCTTCGCCGGGCTCTACCCGACCGAGGCCAGCGAGTACGAGCAGCTGCGCGACGCGCTCGAGAAGCTGAAGCTCAACGACTCGTCGCTGCGCTACGAACCCGAAGTGAGCCAGGCGCTCGGGTTCGGCTTTCGCTGCGGTTTCTTGGGCCTCCTGCACATGGAGATCGTGCAGGAGCGACTCGAGCGCGAGTTCGACCAGGACCTGATCACGACGGCACCGTCGGTCGTCTACCAGGTCGAACTCAACGACAAGACCGTGGTGCAGGTCGACAACCCGTCGAAGATGCCCGACCTCGGCCGCATCGCCGAGATCCGCGAGCCGATCGTCACGGTGCACCTCTACATGCCGCAGGACTACGTCGGCCCGGTGATGACGCTCGCGAACCAGAAGCGCGGCGAGCAGAAGAACATGGCCTACCACGGCCGGCAGGTGATGCTCACCTACGAGATGCCGCTCGCCGAGATCGTGCTCGACTTCTTCGACAAGCTCAAAAGCGTCTCGCGCGGCTATGCGTCGATGGATTACGAGTTCAACGAATACCGCGCCGCCGACGTCGTCAAGGTCGACATACTCCTGAACGGCGACAAGGTCGACGCGCTCTCGATCATCGTCCACCGGCTCAACAGCCAGTTTCGCAGCCGGGCGGTCGTCGCGAAGATGCGCGAGCTGATTTCGCGCCAGCAATACGATGTCGCGATCCAGGCCGCGATCGGGGCCAACATCATCGCGCGTGAGACAATCAAAGCCCTGCGGAAGAACGTGATCGCCAAGTGCTACGGGGGCGATATCAGCCGCAAGAAGAAGCTCCTCGAGAAACAGAAGGCCGGCAAGAAGCGCATGAAGCAGATCGGCTCGGTCGAGGTACCCCAGGAAGCGTTCCTGGCGATTCTGCAAGTGGATGATTGATGGGCGCTCTGATGGGTCCTCTGACAGGTGCGCTCTACGGAGTGCTGGCGGTTTTCCTCGGCGGCTGGTATCTGGGCAAGTGGACCGGCAATTTCTCGCTGCTGCTGTTCGTCCTCGCGCTCGTCACCTTTGCCTACTGGCTCGCCGAGCGCCTCTACTTCGCGCCGCGCCGTGCCGCGGCTGTGGGCACGCTCCAGCGCGAAGACAACGCCCGCCGCACACGGCTCGCGCAGCAGGGCATCACCAAGGTGGACCACGACACCGACGCGGCCCGGGGAGCACTGCTCGCCCAGCCGTGGTGGCTCGACTGGACGGCCGGTCTCTTCCCTGTGATCCTCGTCGTGTTCCTGTTGCGGTCCTTCCTGTTCGAGCCCTTCAAGATCCCGAGCGGCTCGATGATTCCGACCCTGCTCGTCGGCGACCTCATCCTCGTGAACAAGTACCACTACGGCATTCGTCTGCCGGTGCTGAACAGGAAGATCATCGAGGTCGCGGATCCGAAGCGGGGGGATGTGATGGTGTTTCGCTATCCGCTCGACCCGAGCGTCGACTACATCAAGCGTGTGATCGGCGTGCCGGGCGACGAGGTGGCCTACCTCGACAAGCGGCTGACGATCAACGGCCAGCCGGTGCCCGAGCAGCCGCTGCCCGACTTCTACGACGACGACAGCCTGCGCTACATGCAGCAGTTGAAGGAAGACATCTCGGGCGTCTCGCACAACATCCTGAACGACAAGACCCATCCGCCCGGGGTGATGCCTTTCGAGAGCTTTCCGAACAAGGAAAACTGCCGCTACAGTGCCGAGGGCGTGACGTGCAAGGTGCCTGCCGGCCACTATTTCATGATGGGTGACAACCGCGATAATTCGCAGGACTCACGCTACTGGGGGTTCGTCCCGGACGAGAACATCGTCGGCAAGGCGTTTTTCGTGTGGATGAATTTCAGCAACCCGAGGCGGATCGGCTCGTTTCAGTGACGCCTGCGAGCGGCGTCGCCCGGCGGGTTCGGATCCGGCAGAGGAATTGGCAAAAGAAGCAAAAGAGGGCCGGACGAGGATGAAGGTCGACTGCCACAGGCCGTTCACGTTGTCGAAGCGGCGCCAGCGCGGGGTGACGCTGTTCGGGCTCATGTTCTGGGCGGTTGTCGTCGGATTCGGCGCCTTGATCGGCATGAAGGTCTTGCCGACCTTGAACGAATACTTCAC
The DNA here is from genome assembly GCA_964657785.1 of uncultured Acetobacteraceae bacterium. GTDB lineage: Bacteria > Pseudomonadota > Gammaproteobacteria > Burkholderiales > Burkholderiaceae_C > LMDS01. The sequence continues at coordinate 122 of CAZZWY010000036.1, read as the reverse complement.
CATCAAGAAGGCGGTCAACAAGATCGCCAGCGAGAACGCCGCGACCGTGCCGCAGATTCGCGCGGCGTTCGACCGCACCGCGTCGATCGCGAAGTATCCCTTGTAAGGCTTGATCTGGTTCA
>CAZZWY010000035.1:0-15015 GCA_964657785.1 uncultured Acetobacteraceae bacterium | reverse complement strand
GCGAAGCGGCCGCCTGGATCGATGCCCATCCCCGCGACGACGCGAGCGCGGTCGCCCTGCGGGTCCGGCTCGCCGCCGAAGACGCGGCGACGCGGGTCCTCGACGAAGTCGGGCGGGCCCTCGGCGCCACTCCCTTCTGCCGTGACGCACGGTTCGCCCGAGCCGCGGCCGATCTGCCGGTCTTCATCCGCCAGAGCCACGCCGAGCGCGATTTCGCAGCCCTCGGGGCGCAGCTCGCGACGGCCGGCGCGAACGACGCTGGCCCGGCGGCGGGTTGGCGGCTGTGACCGCGGCCCGCGTGATCGAAGGCGACGGCACCCCGGAGGCCGAGTGGCTCGCCTGGCCGGCCCTCGCCGCGGCGCCCGTGCTGCCGCTCTCCGGCTGGCTCGAGACGGCGCAACGCCTGGTGATCGTGGCGCCGCATCCGGACGACGAGATCCTCGCGGCCGGGGCGCTGGCGAGCCTGCACGCCGCACGCGGCGGGCGGGTGATGCTGGTGGCGGTCACCGACGGCGAAGCCAGCCACCGGGGCGGCTCGTCCTGGACCGCCGACGCCCTGGCGGCCGCGCGCCGCGAAGAAAGCGCCGCCGGCCTGCGGCGGCTGCTGCCGGAGGCCCCCGAACTGCTGCGCCTGGCGCTTCCCGACAGCGCGGTCGCGGGCCAGGTCGACCGGCTGCGCGAGGCGCTCTTCGGCACCTTGCACCCGAACGACGTGGTCGTCACCACCTGGCGCCTCGACGGCCACCCGGACCATGAAGCCGCGGGGACCGCCGCCGCCGACGCCACGGGCCGGGTCGGCTGCCGCCTGATCGAAGCACCCGTCTGGATGTGGCACTGGGCGACGCCGGGCGACGACCGGGTGCCGTGGGCGCGGCTGCGCAGCCTCGCCGTGCCGGCGGCGACCCGCGCGCGCCGCGCCGAGGCGATCGCCGCCCACGCGACCCAGCTCGAGCCGCGCGGCAACGGGCTCGGGCCGGTGCTGACCCAAGCGATCCTGCAGCGCCTCGGCCGCCCGCACGACGCCTTCTTCGTCTGACTGGCGCCCCCACATGCCCCACGACCGCGTCGATTTCGACGCCCTGTTCGCCGAGACCGACGACCCCTGGCAGTTCCGCTCGCGCTGGTACGAAGTGCGCAAGCGCGCGCTGACGCTCGCCTGCCTGCCGTCGCCACGTTACGTCAGCGCCTACGAGCCGGGCTGCGCCAACGGCGAACTCTCCGCCGAGCTCGCCACCCGGTGCGATCGGCTCCTGATCACCGACGGCGCGGCGAAGGCGGTCGAGGCGGCACGGTGCCGCACGGCGGCGCTCGCCCAGGTCGAGGTGCGGCAGGCGTGGCTGCCGGACGACTGGCCGGCCGAACGCTTCGACCTGATCGTCGTCAGCGAAGTCGCCTACTACCTCGAGGCCGCGGCGCTGGCGACGTTCTGCGAGCGCCTCGCCGGTTCGCTCGCGCCGGGTGGCACGGTGCTCGCGTGTCACTGGCGCCGGCCGATCGAGGGCTGCGCCCTGGATGGCGACGAAGTGCAGCGCCGCCTCGGCGACGCGCTCGGCCTGCCGCGCCTGTTGCAGGTGGTCGACGCCGACCTGCGGCTCGAAGTCTGGTGCGGCGACGAGCGTTCGGTCGCGCAGCGCGAAGGGCTGGCCTGAAACACCTGTGAACGAACCCGACCTGCCCGCGCGTCCCGCCGGAAAACGCCCGCTCGGCGTCGCCCGCCCCGCGGGCCGGTCCCGCGATCGATGGAGAAACGCTCGGCCTCCGAGCGCCCCACCCGTCGCACTCGGTGATGACCGGTCCCGCCGCGGCCGCCGCCGTTCCCTGACATCGCGGGCCGCGTGCGGCGCGGCACAATCGCGGCTTTGCCGCTTGCCCTCACCATGACGCTTCCGATCGAAACGCCCGGCACCGAGCCGGTGATCGAACCGACCCTGTCGGCACCCGCGGTCGAGGCGCCGCCGTCGGCCGACGGGTCGGCGCAGCCCGCGAGCCCGGAAGGTCCCTCGCCCGCCGCCCAGCACGACCCCCAGCCCGCGACATCGGCGGTCGCCCCGGCGCCCGGCACGCCCGCACCGGTCGATTGCAGCGCCTTGCTGAAGAAGACCTTCCCGGCGCTCTTCGGCGGCGCGCCCAAGCCGCTCAAGCTCCGGATCCAGACGGACATCCAGGAGCGCGCGCCCGGCGTCTTCACGAAACAGGCGCTCTCCGCGTTCTTCCGCCGCTACACCGGCAGCACCTCCTATCTGGTCGCGGTGTCGCGGGCGAAGCACCGGTTCGACCTCGACGGCGCTCCCGCCGGCGAGCTCACGGAGGAGCACCGGAAAATTGCGCTCGACGAACTGGCGCGGCGGCGCGGCAACCAGGAATCGCGCATCGCGCTCGAGGCGCAGCAGCGCCGCAACCGCGCGACCTTGCTGCACGATTTCGAGCGCACGACGCTGACCCCGGCCAACTTCTGTGCCTTGAAGGGAATCGCCGTCGACGAACTCGATGGCTACCTGGCCACCGCGCGCCGCGAAGCGGCCGAGCGGCCCGCGCCGCAGAGCCCTCACGCCGCCTTCGACCCGACGCGACGGCCGCCGCCGCGATCGCCCGCCCGCCCGCCGCAGGCACGCCCGCCGAGCGGCGAACCCCGCCCCGCTTCGCGGCGTCGCTGAATCAACCCGCCTGGACTGCTGCCATGGACTACACCCGCCTCGGCCGCTCCGGCCTCACGGTCTCGCGAATCTGCCTCGGCTGCATGAGCTACGGCGAGCCCAGCCACGGCACCCACGCCTGGACCTTGCCCGAAGCAGCCAGCCGGCCTTTCCTGAAGCGCGCGCTCGACCTCGGCATCAACTTCTTCGACACCGCCAACGTCTATTCGCTCGGCAGCAGCGAGGAAATCGTCGGCCGGGCGCTGATCGACTACGCCTCGCGCGACGACGTCGTCATCGCGACCAAGGTGAACGGCCGGATGCGGCCCGGGCCGAATGGCGCCGGCCTGTCGCGCAAGGCCATCCTGGCGGAGATCGATCAGAGCCTGAAGCGCCTCGGCACCGATCACGTCGACCTCTACCAGATCCACCGCTGGGACCCGGCCACGCCGATCGAGGAGACGCTCGAGGCGCTGCACGACGTGGTCAAGGCCGGCAAGGCCCGCTACATCGGCGCCTCGTCGATGTTCGCGTGGCAGTTCGCCAAAGCGCTCGCGATTTCCGACGCTCACGGCTGGGTTCGTTTTGCAACGATGCAACCGTATGTCAACCTGCTCTACCGCGAGGAAGAGCGGGAAATGCTGCCGCTCTGCCAGGCCGAGGGCATCGGCGTGATCCCGTGGAGCCCGCTCGCCCGGGGTCGCCTGACCCGGGAGTGGAACGAGACGACGGCCCGTTCCGAGACCGACGAATTCGGCCGCACTCTCTACGCGACGACGGCCGACGCGGATCGCCGCGTCGTCGAGGCGCTGAGCGCGGTGGCCACGGCGCGCGGCGTGCCACGGGCGCAGGTCGCGCTCGCCTGGGTGTTGCAGAAGGCGCCGATCAGCGCGCCGATCATCGGTGCGACCCGGCTCGAACAACTCGACGACGCGGTGGCGGCGCTCGCCGTCTCGCTCCGCCCGGACGAAATTGCCACCCTCGAGGCGCCTTACGTGCCGCACGGCGTGGTGGGCTTCAGCTAGAGAAGCGGCGCACGTCGCCAACGGCGGAGGCGCCGCCGGCGATCCGAACCTTTCGATACAGGGGACACCTTCCAGGCGTATTTGCACGCATCGAGGTCGCCGAGCCGCGGAGATACTGCGCGCCTCTCGAACCCCCCGATCCCCGCGATGCGCCACTTTTTTCGCTCCCTGCCGGTCACTTTCCCGGCGTGCCGCAACGCTTGCACGGAGCCGTTCGGCGACCGAGCCTGGACGGGTGCCGTCGCGCTCCTGACGGCTGCTTCGCTCGCCGCCTGCGGGGGTGGCTCGTCCGACAGCGCCGAGACGCCTGCGGAGACGCCCGCCGCGGAGACGTCCGGCGTGCATGTGCTCGCCGTGACCGCGCCCACCTGGACCACGATCGTCGGCGAAGGCCAGCACTTCACCCTCGCCGGCACCCACACCGTCCGCTACGGCAGCGGCACGGCCTGGATCAGCCGCACCCTGACGGACGCCGGCGACTGCACCAACGCCGCGTTCGGCAGCGACCCGCTGCCGGGCACCGTCAAGCAATGCCAGCTGCCGACCGCCGAGGTGGTCTGGACCAAGCTCGTCGCCGAGAACGCGAACTTCACCCTGGCGCGCCTGCAGACACTCCGCTACGGTGCCGGCAGCACCTGGCTCACGAAGACCTTGGCGGGCGCCGGCACCTGCAGCAACGGCTTCTTCGGCAGCGACCCGGTTCCGGGCGTCTTCAAGGAATGCGATGTCGCCTCGGGCGGCGTACCCGCGCCAGCCCCGCCGCCGGTCGCCACGGCCGGTGTCTGCACGCCGCCGGCGACCGCGGTCGACACCTCGACGGTCGCCGCGAGCGTCGGCAACGGCACCCCGGCGAGTTGCACCGAGGCGGCGCTGCGGGCGGCGGTCGCGGCGCAGAGCGTCGTCAAGTTCAACTGCGGCGCGAGCCCCGCGACGATCCGCATCACCTCGACGATCGCCGTGCCGGCCGCGCGCAACACCGTGATCGACGGCGAGAACCGGATCACGCTCGACGGCGGCGGCACGACGCGGCTCCTGAGCGTGTCGCAGGCCAACTACCGCACCAACCGCAACGGCCTGACCCTGCAGCACCTCACCCTGAGCAACGCCAGGGCGGCCGGCGGCGGGTATGTCGCCCCCGACCCGGCGCACCCCGCCTGCGCCTACGGTTACGCGAGCGGCGCCGGGGCCGCGGTCCAGGTGCAGGACGCACGGCTCTACGTCTTCGACGTCGACTTCGAGAACAACGCCGCCGCCACGCCCGGCCCGGACGTCGGCGGCGGCGCGGTCTACGCGCTCGGCTCGCTCGACGTGCTGATCGAGGGCTCGCGCTTCAACGGCAACTCCGGCGCCAACGGCGGAGCGGTGAAGATGCTCAACAGCGACCTGCGCGTCTACAACAGCGTGTTCCAGGCGAACATCGCCAACGGGCCCGGCCAGAACGTCGCCGGCTCGACCGCGAGCTGCCCGGGCGTCGCCTACGCCGGGCAGGGCGGCAGCGGCGGCAGCGGCGGGGCGGTCAACATCGACGGCGGCGACGGCACCGACGTGACCGTCTGCGGCACGAGCTTCGTCGGCAACCACGCCAACGGCCTCGCCGGCGCATTCGTCCGCACGCCCGACGGCGCGGCACGCCGCACGACGATCGACCGAAGCCTCTTCCAGGCCAACACCGCCGCGCAGGCCGGCGCGCTCTACATGATGAATTCGGCCCCGCTCGAGATCCTCGCGTCGACCTTCGCCGGCAATTCGGCGACGGCGTTCGGCGCGGCGCAGCTGCAAAGCAACACCTTCAGCATCGTCAACAGCACCTTCTCGGGCAACGAGGCGACCCACGGTGTGGCCGGCGCCCTCGCGCTGAACGGCAACGGCGCCGCGAGCCTGATCCTGAACAGCACCTTCGCCGACAACAAGGCGAGCGGCGGCCCCGGCTACTTCGCCGCCGCGTTTTTCGGCGACACCAATTTCCCGATCCGCAACACGGTCTTCAGCAACAACACCACCACCGACCCCTACAACCCGATGCAGTGCGGCTTCAGCGCCGCCCCCGGCAGCGCCGACCTGCAATGGCCGCGCACCCGCGCCGTCGGCGGCTACACCGACACGCCCTGCGTCTCGGGCATCGGTTTCGCCGACCCCCTGCTGGGTGCGCTCGGCAGCAACGGCGGCCCGACGCCGACCCGCCTGCCCGCGGCCACGAGCCCGCTGCGCGGAGCCGGCAGCAACTGCCCCGCGACCGACCAGCGCGGTAACGCCCGGAGCACGACGGGCTGCACGATCGGCGCGGTCGAGTGAACCGGCCGCGCCGCCGTCAGCGCTTCTTCCTCGCCGGCCGGGCGGCTTCCACCTCGGCGGCCGCCTTCGTCCACGCGGCGACGAGTTCGGGCGTCTCGAGCGTGACACGGCCGAGGCTGCCGGTGCGGAAATCGTGGAGGAGGAGTTCGGCCGCCTTCTGCGGATCGATCCTGCCGCCGCGCACGACTGCGCCGCGGGCGCGGCCGATGGCCTCGAGCACCGCCTCGCTTGCCTGCCCGGCGGTCGCCGGTAGCGCGTAGCGCGTCTCGAGCGCTCCGGGGTAGTCGGCCTGGAGGCGCTCGAGCAGTTCGAGGGCGACCTCGGTGTCGTCGAACGCGTTGCGGCCGACCGCGCCGCTCGCAGCCAGGTGGTAGCCGCCCTGCGGCACGATGATCTTGGGCCAGAGCATGCCGGGGGTGTCGAAAAGCATCACGTCGCTCGCGAGCATGATCTTCTGCTCGACCCGGGTGATGCCGGGTTCGTCGCCGGTCTTCGCGGCGCGGCGCGTCGCCAGCGTGTTGACGAGCGTCGACTTGCCGACATTGGGCACGCCGCAGATCAGCACCCGCAGCGGCTTGACCATGCCGCCTCGCCCCGGCGCGAGCGCGCGGCAGGCGTCGAGCAGCCGCTGGGCCGGCGCCTGTTCGCTGGCATCGATCCCGATCGCGCGGGTGCCCGGTCGGCCGTTGTAGTACGTCAGCCAGCGCTCGGTGCGCGAAGGGTCGGCGAGATCCTGCTTGTTGAGGAGCTTGAGCGCCGGTCTGCAGGCGGTGAGCTCGGCGAGCAGCGGGTTGGCGCTCGCGAACGGAAGGCGCGCGTCGAGCAGTTCAATCACGACGTCGATGCCGCTCGCGAGGCGTTCGACGAGCGCCTTTCGCGTCACGTGCATGTGACCGGGAAACCATTGAATCGTCATGAGCGGTTGCAGCCATTCTCGTGTCTGGGCAGGCCGACGGCGAAGTCTGCGCGCGACTGCAAGAATGCCTGACCGCACGGAAGGATTTCGATGAAACCCGTTCTCCTGATCCTCGTCCCGATGGCCGAGCACTTCCTCGACCAGCTCCGCGAACGCTTCGAGTTGATCTGCGCGCCGACCGCAGCCGCACGCCGCGCCGCCGTCGCGGCCCACGGACGCCGGATCGAGGCGGTGCTGACCAACGGCACGACCGGGCTGGCCGCCGCCGAGATCGACGCGATGCCGAAGCTCGGTTTCGCGAGCGCGCTCGGCGCGGGCTACGAGAACCTCGCGGTCGATCATGCGCGACAGCGCGGCGTCGCGCTCGCCAACGGCGCCGGCACGAACGACGACTGCGTGGCCGATCATGCGCTGGCGCTGCTGCTCGCGACGGTGCGCGCGATTCCCAAGCTGGATGCGGCGACGCGCGCCGGTGTCTGGCGCGAGGCGCTGCCGATGCAGCCACAGTTCGCCGGCAAGCGCCTCGGCCTCCTCGGGCTCGGCCTGATCGGCGCGAAGATCGCGCGCCGCGGCATGGCGTTCGATCTGGCCATCGGCTACCACAACCGCTCGCCCCAGCCGGCGGCGGCGGCGTCGTACCGGTATTTCGACGCCCTGCCGGCCCTCGCGGCGTGGTGCGATTTTCTCGTCGTCGCCGTGCCCGGCGGCGATGCGACGCACCACCTCGTCGACCGGGCGGTGCTGGGGGCGCTCGGACCCGGGGGCTACCTCGTCAACATCGCCCGCGGCAGCGTCGTCGACACGGCGGCGCTCGTCGACGCGCTCGCGGCCGGCGAGATCGCGGGTGCCGGCCTCGACGTCTACGAGGGCGAGCCGGCGCCGCCCGCCACCCTGCTCGGCTTCGACAACGTCGTGCTCACGCCGCACGTCGCGGGCCGGTCGCCGGAATCGATCCAGGCGTCGGTCGACTGCTTCGTCGACAACGCCGAGCGGCACTTCGCCGCCAGGCCGCTCCGCACGCCGATCTGACGCGGCGAGACGGCTGTAGGAATGCGCGCCGCGCCATGTCGGCGATTCGCACCGACGGGTTGCGCGACGGTAAAGCCGACGCCCACGCGCTCGACAGGGGAACACGAAAGCCGAAAATAGCGCCTTCGCGCCATGCGCGCGACTGCTCGCAGGATCCGACCATGCACTCTCCACGCCTCAAACGCACCGCCCTCGTCGCTGCGACGCTCGCCGCGCTGACCTTCGCCTGCAGCCCGGCCCAGGCCCAGCACGGCTTCCGGGGCGGGTATCACGGCTACCACGGCGGGTATTACCGCGGTGGCTGGGGCCCGGCATCGGCCTCGGGCTCGGCACCTACTACTACACCCGGCCCGATCCGCTCGTGATCGTCGACTCGGGCCCGCCGGTGTACTACACGACGCCGGCACCGGTCCCCGCGGCGCCACCGCAGGCCACTGCCGCGCCGCCCGACCCGATCTTCTATCCGCGCAACGGCCAGAGCGCAGCGCAGACGGAGGCCGACCGGCAGGCCTGCAACCGCTGGGCGACGACGCAACCGAGCGCGATGGCGGATGCGAGCGTCTTCCACCGGGCGACGCTCGCCTGCATGGACGGCCGGGGCTACACCTCGCGCTGAGCGTCGGTCGGCGCAGCCGCTGGAAAGTCGAGCCGCCGCGCGCTGTCAAAGTGCTGCCGCCGGCCCGTCACCGGGTCGGTGAACGAGAGTTGCTTCGCGAGCAACTGCAGCGGCTCGTCGTATTCGCGCTGCAAGGCCGCGGGGTCGCCCGCTGGATCGGGGTGCCAGCGGGGGTAGAGCCGGTCGTTCAGGATCGGCAGGCCGAGCGCGGCGAGGTGGACGCGCAACTGGTGGCGCTGGCCGGTCCGGGGCCGCAAGGCGTAGCGGGCCAGGCCGGCGCGCTGCTCGATCAGGTCGATACCGGTTTCGGCGTTCGGCTCGCCCGGCACCTCGTGCATCTGCATGAAGGCGTCGGGTGACGGCGCGAGGCGGCTGTGGCGTACGAAGGGAAAGCGCAGATCGGGCCGGTGCGGCGCGATCGCTTCGTAGAGCTTCTCCACCCGCCGCTCGCGGAACATCGCATGGTAGGCATCGCGGGTCGCACGGCGCAGGCTGAAGAGCACGAGCCCTGCGGTGTCGCGATCGATGCGGTGGACCGGCACGACCTCCTCGTTGCCGAGCCGCCGCCGCAGCCGCACCAGCACCGTTTCCTGCAGATGCCGGCCGGCGGGCATGACCGGCAACCCGTGCGGCTTGTCGACGACCGCGATGTCGGCGTCGACATGCACGAGCGTCTCGACCCGCGGATTGCCCGGTTCGTCCGGCACGCTCCGAAAGTAGGTGAGCGTGCGGTTCGGCGTGTAGGCGGACCCGGCATCGACCGGCTCGCCGCGCTCGTCCAGGACGTCGCCGCGCGCCATCCGGTCGCGCCATTCGTCCGGCGGGATGCGCGGGAAACGCGCGCAGAGAAAGTCGAGCAGCGTCGGCCAGGGGCCCGGCGGCAGTCCGACCCGGCTCGGACCGACACCCAGGCGCTCAGCCGGCCGCATCGAGACGGCGGGCGCGGCGCAGGCGCCAGGCGTCGTCGGGCGCGTCGGCGAAGACGTCTTCGGCAGTGGTCGCCGTCTCCTCCAGGCGGGTGTCGAGCGCGATGCGGTTGTCGAAGACGAAGCATTCGCCCTCCCAGTCGCGAGCGGCGTCGGGCACCTGGGCGAAATAGTGGAGGATGCCGCCCTCGAGCTCATGGACCTCGAGCCCGAGGCCCTGCATCCAGCCGCCGAGCTTTTCGCAGCGGATGCCGCCGGTGCAGTACATCGCGACCGGCCGCTGCGTGCGCCGCCAGGCGTCGGCATGGGCCTCGACCCAGCGTGGAAAGTCGCGAAAGTGGCCGACGCCGGGATCGAGCGCGCGCCGAAACCGGCCGAGCCGGAACTCGAACGCATTGCGGTTGTCGATCACCACCACCTCCGGCCGGTCCAGCAGGGCGCGCCACGCGCCAGGCGCGACCTGCGTGGGCGCGCGGCGCGGGACCGGCGGCACGCCGACCGCGACCAGTTCGGCGCGGACCTGCACCTTCAGCCGCCCGAACGGCGGCGTCCGGCAGGCGCTGCGGCGGCAGGCGATCCCGGTCAGGGACGGCTCCCCGGCCAGCGCCGCCTCGAACGCATCGAGGGCGGCCGGCGCTCCGGCGACCGCGCCGCTGACGCCCTCGACGGCGACCAAGATGCTGCCGAACAGCGGCGCCGCAGCGCGACGCAAGCGGTCGGCCAGTGCACCCGGGTCGTCGAGCGGTACCAGTCGGTAGAACGCGGTGTGCTGAACGTCGGGCGGGAGCGGGCGGCACGTGATCATCGGCCCGATTGTCGCCAGCTCGACCCGGCGAGGTCGGGACGCCAGGGCGGCCCGTGCCCTGTCCGGGGCAGCGCTCACGGCGAGGTCGGGCTGCCGGCGAGCACCGGCCCGTTCGTCACCGGCGGCGCCGCGGGCGGCCAGAAGCAGCAGACCGTCCAGGCGTTGCTGAGAAGCTCGCCGAGCACCGATTTCACGCCGGCGCTGCTGACCCACCACCGGGCTGGGTCGTAGGCCACCGGCGGCGCACTCAGCGCCCCGACCGCCACGCCCGGGCCGAACGCCAGGCGGTAGAGCATCCGCGAGCGCCGCGCATGCGTGCCGCCGCTGAACACGTCGAGCGCGTCGACCCGGGTCCCGGTGCGCGCCGCCCACTCGCGCACCGCCACCGCGCTGAGGTAGGTGCGGTCCTGCACCGACGCCGGCGCCGGCGCCGAAATCACCCGCGACGCCGGGACGCCGTGGCGCTTCAGGTAGTCGGCGGCCCGGTCCGCGTAGGTCGACGGCGTGCGCGATTCGGGCCAGCCGTCATTGCGGCCGCCGGTGGTGACGATGCGCTCGTACCGGCCTTGCCCGAAGACCTCGGCCGCCCGATCGAGCTCGAACGGGTCGAGCCAGCCTTCGACGACGAGGGTGCGGGCGCGCTGCCCGTCGGCGCCGACGACCGGGGCATCGACGCTCAGCCAACGATGCGCCTGCCGCCCCGCGGCCCAGCCCGTGCCGCCGAGCACGAGCAGCAGCACCAGCCAGCCCCAGCGCGTGGGCAGCCACAGCGAGCGGCGGCGAAAGAGCGTGGCGGCTATCGATCGCAACGACGAGTTCCGAGAGAAAACACCGACGGATTGTCGACGACGACGGCGCACGGCGTTTACACCGCATTGACGCCCGGGCAGTGAATTTATAGGCCGTTCTTTCGCGCCGCTCCCTACGCTCGCGCTTCTTCGAGGAATTCATCCTCAGGGAGCTTTCGGATGGACCTGGTCTGGTTGGGCGGATTCGCCGTCTTGTGCGTCGCCATCGGCGGCCTGGTGTGGGCCTGCGAGCGCTGGCTCGCGCCGCGTCCGATCGGCCGGCATTGAGGGGCGGACGCGCATGAACGGCATGTACTGGCTCGGCGGCGCGGTGTCGCTCGCCCTCTTCGTCTACCTCGTCGTCGCCCTCGTGCGGGCGGAGGACTTCTGATGACCGTGCAAATGATCGTCCTGCTGGCCGGCTTCACCCTCGCGGTGCTGCTGCTGGCGATCCCGATGGGCGGCTGGCTCGCCGCCATCGCCGACGGCCGCCTCGGCAGGCTGCGCGGTGTCGACGACGCCGTCCTGCGCGGCTGCGGTGCGTCGCCCGAGAAGGAACAGAGCTGGAAGGAGTACGCCGTCGCGGTGCTCGTCTTCAACGCGATCGGCGTCATCGCGGTCTATCTGCTGCAGCGGCTGCAGGGCAGCCTGCCGCTCAACCCGCAGGGGATGAGCGCGGTCAGCGCCGACTCGGCCTTCAACACCGCGATCAGCTTCGTCACCAACACCAACTGGCAGGGCTACAGCGGCGAGTCGACGATGAGCTACCTGACGCAGATGCTGGTCCTCGGGGTGCAGAACTTCCTCTCGGCCGCGACCGGCATCGCCGTCGCGTTCGCGCTCATCCGCGGCTTCGCCCGCCACAGCACCGCCACACTCGGCAACTTCTGGGCCGACGTGACCCGGGTGACGCTCTGGATCCTGCTGCCGCTCGGCATCGTGCTCGCGGTGGTCTTCGCCGGCCAGGGCGTGGTGCAGAACTTCAAGCCCTACGTCGACGTGCAGCTCGCCGAGCCGCTCGCCTACAACGATGCGGGCCCGCCCGGCGCCGACGGCAAACCGACCCAGTTGCCGAAGACGACCGCCACCCAGACCCTGCCGATGGGCCCGATGGCATCCCAGGAAGCGATCAAGACGATCGGCACCAACGGCGGCGGCTTCCTCAACGCCAACTCGGCGCATCCGTTCGAGAACCCGAATGCCTGGAGCAACGTGCTGCAGATGCTCGCGATCTTCCTGATCCCGGCGGGTCTCGCGCTCGCCTTCGGCCGGATGGTCGGCGACAAGCGCCAGGGCTGGGCGCTGCTCGCGGCGATGACGATCATCTTCGTCGCCGCGGTGGTCGCGATCATGGTGGCGGAGCAGGCGGGCAATCCGAAGATCGCCGCGCTCGGCGTCGACCAGATCGCGAGCCCGCTGCAGGCCGGCGGCAACATGGAAGGCAAGGAGACGCGCTTCGGCATCGCCGCGACCTCGCTCTTCGCGGCCATCACCACGGCCGCGTCGTGCGGCGCCGTCAACGGCATGCACGGCTCCTTCACGCCGCTCGGCGGCCTGGTGCCAATGCTGCTGATCCAGCTCGGCGAGGTCGTTTTCGGCGGCGTCGGCTCGGGCCTCTACGGCATGCTGGTCTTCGCGCTGCTGACCGTCTTCATCGCCGGACTGATGATCGGCCGGACGCCGGAATACCTCGGCAAGAAGATCGAACCGAACGACATGAAGCTCGTCTCGATCGCGATCCTCCTGACGCCGTTCCTGGTGCTGGCCGGCACCGCCGTCGCGGTGATCGCGGACGCCGGCAAGGCGGGCATGGCCAACCCCGGCGCGCAGGGCTTCTCGGAAGTGCTCTACGCGTTTTCCTCTGCCGCCAACAACAACGGCAGCGCCTTCGCGGGGCTCTCGGCCAACACGCCCTTCTACAACGCCTGGCTCGGCGTCGCGATGTGGTTCGGCCGCTTCGGGATGATCGTTCCGGTGCTGGCGATCGCCGGCTCGCTCGCGGCGAAGAAGCGCATCGCGCGCGTCGCCGACGACGGGCGGGTGACGCAGATGTCGACCCACGGCCCGCTCTTCGTCGTGCTGCTGATCTCCTCGGTGCTGCTGGTCGGTGCGCTGACCTATGTGCCCGCGCTCGGCCTCGGGCCGGTCGTCGAGCACCTGAACCTCTACAAACCAGCCGGATGAAATGAGCGCGACGTCATGACCACCACCACTGTCAACTCCCCGGCGTCGGTGACGCCCGCCGCGGTGCCCAACGTCCGCAAGACCAGCATGTTCGCGGCCGAGCTCGTCAAGCCCGCCCTCGTCGACTCGTTCAAGAAGCTCGCACCGAACCAGCAATGGCGCAACCCGGTGATGTTCGTCGTCTACATCGGCGCCATCCTCATCACCGCGCTCTGGGTGCAGGCGCTCGTCGGCAAGGGCGAGGCGCCGGCCTGGTTCATCGGCGCCAACGCGCTCTGGCTCTGGTTCACGGTGCTGTTCGCGAACTTCGCCGAGGCCCTCGCCGAGGGCCGCAGCAAGGCCCAGGCGGCGAGCCTGCGCGGGCTGAAGAAGAAGGGCGTCGCCAAGCAGCTGAAGGAGCCTCGCCACGGCGCGGCCTTCACGACGGTCGATACCGAGTCGCTCCGCATCGGCGCCGTCCTGCTGGTCGAGGCGGGCGACCTGATGCCGTGCGACGGCGAGGTCATCGAAGGCGTCGCCTCGGTCGACGAGAGCGCGATCACCGGCGAATCGGCGCCCGTCATCCGCGAGGCGGGCGGCGACTTCTCGTCGGTCACCGGCGGCACCCGGGTGCTCTCGGACTGGATCGTCGTGCGCTGCACCGTCAACCCCGGCGAGGCGTTCATCGACCGGATGATCGCGATGGTCGAGGGCGCGAAGCGCCGCAAGACGCCGAACGAGGTGGCGCTGACGATCCTGCTCGTCGCGCTGACGCTCGTCTTCCTGATGGCGACGGTGACGCTGCTGCCCTACTCGCTGTATTCGGTCGACTCGGCCAAGCTCGGCGTGCCGGTGACGATCACGGTGCTGGTCGCCCTCCTCGTCTGCCTGATCCCGACGACGATCGGCGGGCTGCTCTCGGCCATCGGCGTCGCCGGCATGAGCCGCATGCTCGGCGCCAACGTGATCGCGACCTCGGGCCGGGCGGTGGAGGCGGCCGGCGACGTCGACGTGCTGCTGCTCGACAAGACCGGCACGATCACGCTCGGGAATAGGCAGGCGTCGGCCTTCCTGCCGGCCCCCGGCGTGAGCGAGCAGCAACTCGCCGAAGCCGCGCAGCTCGCGTCGCTCGCCGACGAGACGCCGGAAGGCCGCAGCATCGTCGCGTTGGCGAAGCAGAAGTTCGGCCTCGGCGACCGCGCGGCGACCGGCGCCACTTTCGTCGCGTTCACGGCGCAGACCCGCATGAGCGGCGTCGACTGGAGCGGCCGCTCGATCCGGAAGGGCGCTGCCGATTCGGTGCGCAAGCACGTCCAGTCGCTCGGCGGCGCGTTCGGCGCCGAGCTCGGCCGCAGCGTCGACGACATCGCACGCCGCGGCAGCACGCCGCTCGTCGTCGCCGACGGCGCCCGCGTGCTCGGCGTCGTCGAGCTGAAGGACATCGTCAAGACCGGCATCAAGGAGCGCTTCGGCGAGCTCCGCCGGATGGGTATCAAGACCGTGATGATCACCGGCGACAACAAGCTGACCGCCGCGGCGATCGGCGCCGAGGCCGGCGTCGACGACGTCCTCGCCGAAGCGACGCCCGAGGCCAAGCTCGCGCTCATCCGCCAGTACCAGGCCGACGGCTACATGGTCGCGATGACCGGCGACGGCACCAACGACGCCCCGGCGCTCGCGCAGGCCGACGTCGCGGTCGCGATGAACAGCGGCACGCAGGCGGCGAAAGAGGCCGGCAACATGGTCGACCTCGACAGCAACCCGACGAAGCTGATCGAGGTCGTCGAGATCGGCAAGCAGATGCTGATGACGCGCGGCTCGC
>CAZZWY010000034.1:0-15138 GCA_964657785.1 uncultured Acetobacteraceae bacterium | reverse complement strand
CCGATCTGAAGGGGCTAAGACGAGCCGTGCGTCCGGGCCGCCCGACACGGGATTGTCGCCCGCCGGGCGCCGCCCCCGCGACGCCGCCGGCCGGCAGGGCCATCAGGCGGCCACGGGAACGAGGAAGTCGCGGCTGATGCCGACGCCGAGCGTGCCGACGCGTTCGAGGAACTGGGTCAGGTAGGCATGCAGCCCGGTCGCGAGAATCTCGTCGATCCGGCCGTATTCGAGGTCGGCCTGCAGGCGGCCGGCACGCCGGAGCGTCTCGGTCGACTGTTCGTTGGCGACCATCTTCAGATTCGTCACGACCTCGTGGACGCAGGCCGCGAGCGAACGCGGCATGTCGGGACGCAGGATCAGCAGCTCGGCGACCTTTTCCGGCCGGATGACGTTGCGGTAGGCCTTGCGGTAGACCTCGAAGCCCGAGACCGACCGAAGAATGCCGGACCAGTGATAGAAGTCGACCTCGGCATCCCGGCCGGCACCGTTCGAGCCGCCGTGGTACTCGCTCTCCACCGCGTGGAACTTCACGTCGAGCAGGCGGGCGGTGTTGTCGGCGCGCTCGAGGAAACTGCCGATGCGCAGGAAGTGGAAAGCTTCGTCCTGCAGCATCGTGCCGACCGTCACGCCGCGCGACAGGTGCGAGCGGAACTTGACCCATTCGAAGGTCGTGCTCGGGTCCTTCAGGAACGACTCGTTGCCGATCATCCGCTGGAACTCGAGCCAGGTCTGGTTCTGCGTTTCCCAGACTTCGGTGGTGAGCGTGCCGCGCACCGCACGCGCGTTCTCGCGGGCGGCACGCAGGCAGTTGCGGATGCTCGAGCCGTTCTCGGCATCGCTCACCATGTAGCGCATCACGTTGTTCTGGTTGACTTCGCCGTAACGCTTCGCAAAGTCGCCGCTCAGCTCGCTGATGCCGAGCAGGCCCTTCCACCCCTTCTCGGCTTCGTCGGCCGACTGCGGCATCAACGACGCTTGATAGTTCACGTCGAGCATGCGGGCGGTGTTTTCGGCCCGCTCCATGTAGCGTGCCATCCAGAACAGGTGGTCGGCGGTGCGTGACAGCATTGTGTTGACCTCGCGAATCAGGCTTCGAGCACCCAGGTGTCCTTGGTGCCCCCGCCCTGCGACGAGTTGACGACCAGCGAACCTTCCTTCAATGCAACGCGCGTCAGCCCGCCAGGCACCATCTGCACTTCCTTGCCGGAGAGCACGAAGGGCCGCAGGTCGATGTGCCGCGGCGCGATGCCGCTTTCGACGTAGGTCGGGCAGGTCGAGAGGCTGAGTGTCGGCTGCGCGATGTAGCCGGCCGGGTTGGCAACGATCGCCCGGCGGAAATCCTCGATCTCGGCCCGCGTCGCCGCCGGCCCGATGAGCATGCCGTAGCCGCCGGCGCCGTGCACTTCCTTGACGACGAGGTCGGCGAGGTGGTCGAGCACGTACCCGAGGTCTTCCTCCTTGCGGCAGAGGTAGGTGGGCACGTTGTGCAGGATCGGCTTCTCGCCGAGATAGAACTCGATCATCTGCGGGACGTAGGGATAAATCGACTTGTCGTCGGCGACCCCCGTGCCGATGGCGTTGGAGAGCGTGACGTTGCCGGCACGGTAGGCGCCGAGCAGACCGGCGCAACCGAGCGTCGAATCCGAGCGGAACACCTGCGGATCGAGGAAGTCGTCGTCGACCCGGCGATAGATCACGTCGACCCGTTTCGGGCCCTGCGTGGTCCGCATGTAGACGAAGTTGTCGCGGACGAAGAGATCCTGCCCTTCGACCAGCTCGATGCCCATCTGCTGCGCGAGGAACGCGTGCTCGAAGTAGGCACTGTTGTGCATGCCGGGCGTGAGGACGACGACCGTCGGCTCGTTGACCGCCGCCGGCGCGACCGACCGCAGCGTCTCGAGCAACAGGTCCGGGTAGTGCGCGACCGGGGCGACGCGGTGCTGGCTGAACAGCTCGGGGAAAAGCCGCATCATCATCTTGCGGTCTTCGAGCATGTAGCTGACACCGCTCGGCACGCGCAGGTTGTCTTCGAGCACGTAGTAGCTGCCGGTGCCATCGGGGTTCGCGGCGCGGATGATGTCGATGCCGGAGATGTGCGAATAGATGCCGCCGGGCACGTCGACACCCATCATCTCGGCGCGGAACTGGGCGTTCTTCAGGATCTGTTCGGCCGGCACGAGACCCGCCTTGATGATCTCCTGGTCGTGGTAGACGTCGTGGATGAACCGATTCAGCGCCGTGACGCGCTGCGCCAGGCCCTTCTCCATCTCGACCCATTCGTGCGCCGGGATGACACGCGGAATGAGGTCGAACGGGATCAGGCGTTCGTTGCCGTGGCCGTCTTCGTCCTTCGCGCCATAGACCGCGAACGTGATGCCGACCCGACGAAAGATCATCTCCGCTTCTTCGCGGCGCGAGAGCATCGCGTCGCTCGGCTGCTGCAGGAGCCAGCGCTCGTAACCCAGATAGTGTTCTCGCACGGCCTGATCGCCTGCGTGCATCTCGTCGAAACTGAGTTTCATCGGCGGGTTTCCTCCATGGGCAAGGTTAGCAAATTTCAGGCCATTGACCGGGGGACGGGCCAAACAAGGGCCGGCCGCACGCACCGTCGAAGCGGCGCATTCGGTGCCGTGCGACGGTCGATCAAGGCACGCTCGTCCGCTCGACGTCATGCCAGTAACGACGCGCCAGATCGCGCTCGCAGGTCGCGCTCGTCGGCGGTTCGGTCGATGCCCAGTGCCAGGCACCGCAGGCCGGACTGGCGCGGATCGCGATGCCCCGCTCGGCATACCGTTCGAGCACGTCCGGCGCCGGGTGGCCGAAGCGATTGCGGTAGCCGGCCTGGACCACCGCGAGCTGTGGGCGAACGGCGTCGAGAAAGGCCGCGGTGGAGGAGGTCCGGCTGCCGTGATGCGGAACGATCAGTACGTCGCTGCGCAGGCCGCTGCCGGCAGCACCCACCAGCCAGGCTTCCTGCTCGCGCTCGATGTCCCCGGTCAGGAGGAGGCTCTGGCCATCGCTTGCCACCACCCGCAGCACGCAGGACAGCGCATTCGACTTCAAGACCCGCCGGTAGTCGTCTTCCTCGGGCCGCAGGATGTCGAACCGAACGTCGTCCCAGACCCAGCGCTGCCCGGCGTGGCAGCGCGTCACGTGCGCGGCCTGCGCGAGCAGCGGGTGGCTCGTCTCGAGCGAGCTGAGGAGGTCGTCGACCGGCATGCCGGCAAGCAGCGAACGGGCGCCGCCGACGTGATCGAGGTCGCGGTGGCTCAGCACCAGGCGGTCGACCCGCGTGTCGCCCCAGGCATGCAGCAGCGGCAGGAGCACGCGTTCGCCGGCGTCGGCCTCCGGCGTGAACTGCGGCCCGGTGTCGAACACCAGCAGGTGGCTGCGGGTGCGCACGGTCACCGAGGTGCCCTGGCCGATGTCGATCGCAACGACGTCGAAGCGCCCCGGCAACGGCTTCGGCAGCGCCGGCCACATCAGTGCCAGCAGCAGCGGCACGCCGAACGCGCGGGCCCGCCATGGCAACGGCAACACGAGCAGCGCGGCGCCGGCGAGGCCCGCGAGCTGCCCCCATGCCGGCGCGACCGGCAGCATCCAGACGGCGCCCGGCCACGCCGCCAGCCCCGCGAGCACGCGGTTGAGCGCCGCGAGCACCGCGGCGGCGACCGACCAGAGCGGCACCAGCGCGACGCCGAGCAGCGCAAGCGGCGTGACGATCAGCGTGAGCACCGGAATCGAGATCATGTTCGCGACGAAGCCGACGACCGAGATCTGCTGGAAGAAGATCAGCGTGAGCGGCGTGAGGCCGAGCGTCGCGATCCATTGGGTCCGGAGGTTCTCGCGGACCACGTGCCAGACGCGCCTCGGTGCGCCGCGCCAACCGACCGGAGGCGGCGCAGCGGCGGCGTCCTGCGCCGGCGCCGCGAATGCTGCACCCGCGGCCGGGCCGGAGGCCATCAGCAGCCCGACGGCGACGAACGAGAGCCAGAAGCCGGCCTGCAGCAAGGCCCACGGGTCGAAGCCGGTCACGACCACCGCGGCCACGAGCAACACCAGCGGCCAGGGCCATCGGACGCTCGACGCCTGCAGCAGGCCGACGGTCGCGAGCATCCAGACGGTGCGCTGCGAGGGCACGCCCCAGCCCGAGAACACGCCGTAGGCAAAGCACGCGGCGACGCCGCCGATGCGCGCGGCCACCGGCACCGGCAGCCATGTCATCGCTCTGCGGCTGCGCCGCCACGCCGCCGCGACGAGGATCCCGGCGAGCCAGGCGAACATCGTGATGTGCAGGCCGCTGATCACGACCAGATGGGCGATGCCGGTGTTGCGATAGAGGTCCCAGTCGTCGTGGGCGATCGCACCCTGGTCTCCCACCGCGAGCGCGGCCAGCACGCCGGCGATGCGCGGGTCGGGCACGCTCGCCTCGATCGCGTCGCGCACGCGTTGGCGCAGGCGCTCGATTGGGAACGCCGCGCTGCGCTCGAGCAGGCGAGGGGCGGGCGCGTCGCGGACGTAGCCGGTGGCGCGCAGGTTCTGCTCGAAGAGGTAGAGCTCGTAGTCGAAGCCGTACGGGTTCAGGTTGCCGTGCGGGCGGCGCAACTTGACCGAGAGCCGCCAGCGCTGCCCGGCGCGCAGCTCGGCCCCCGGCTGGACCGCGGAGGCGTCGTCGTGGAACCCCTTGTACCAGCCGAGCAGCAGGTGCGGCGGCACGTGAACCGGCTCGCCGCCGCGCGCCGCGGCCTCGACGTCGAAGCGGAAACGGGTGCCGGTGAGCGAGCGCTGCGGCAGGCTCGAGACGACGCCGGTCAGCACCAGCTCCTGGCCCTCGAGCGCCGGGGCGAGTGCGTCGGCGAGGCGGGAGTCGGCGCGCCAGCCGTCGGTTCCCCAGGCGACGAGCGCCACGCCGATCAGCGCTGCGATGCCGGCACGTTGCCAGCGCCAGCCGGCAGCCACGCCGAGCCCACCGAGCGATACCGCGCCGACGCAGACGCCGACGGGCGTCAACACGGCCTGCTGCAGGTGCACCGCGTTGCCCGCGAGCCAGGCGAGCGCGAGTCCGGCGATTCCCCAGCCGGAACGTCTCGGGGAACCGCTGCCCTCGCGCACCATCAGCCGCAGTGTAGGATTTGCGACTCCTCCGGCGACCCGAGACAGCCCGCATGTCCAACCCGACCTCCGACACCCGCAGCGACGTCTATTCGCGGCTCGCCGGGCACGGCATCACCTTGCCGCCCCTCGCGATTCCCGCCGCGGCCTATGTGCCGTTCGTCCGGACCGGCAACCTGATCTTCGTCTCCGGGCACATCGCCAAGCAGCACGGCAAGCCGTGGGTCGGCAAGCTCGGGCAGGACATCGACACGGCGACCGGCAAGCTGGCGGCGCGCGCGGTGGCGATCGACCTGCTCGGCACCCTGCATGCCGCCATCGGCGACCTGAACCGCGTCGAGCGCATCGTCAAGGTGATGAGCCTCGTCAACAGCACGCCCGACTACACCGAGCAGCACCTCGTGACGAACGGTTGCTCGGAGCTGCTGGGCGAGATTTTCGTCGAGGCCGGCGCCCATGCGCGGAGTGCCTTCGGCGTGGCGCAGATCCCGATGGGGGCGTGCGTGGAGATCGAGCTCGTCGTGCAGGTGGCGTGAGCGGATTTCGACCGGAGGGACAGGCGTCCCGGGGGCTTCGCGCGTCCAGCGCCTTCGGCCTGGTCGCCCTCGCCAGTGCCGCGGGGGTGGTCGTGGCGCTGGTGTCGCAGCATGTGTTCGGGATGCAGCCCTGCCCCTGGTGCGTGCTGCAGAGGCTGATCCTGCTGGCGATCGGTCTCGTTGCGCTGCTGGGGTGGCGGTGGCGAGCAGGGGCGGGACGCTCGTTCGTCGCCATGCTGCTGCTGGGACTCTCTCTCTGCGGTGCGGCGGCGGCCCTGTGGCAACACTTCAGGGCAGCCGCCTCCGCGTCGTGCAACCTGACGCTCGCGGACCGGATCGTCACCGGACTTCGACTCGACGCTGCCCTGCCCGATGTGTTCGAAGCCCGTGCGAGTTGCGCCGACGCAGCGGTGTCGCTGCTCGGCGTACCCTACGACTTCTGGAGTCTGGCGGCCTTCGCGGCGATCGCCGCCGTCAGCGGTTGGATGCTAAGTCGCGGAGATCGCCTGAGCGACCGGTGACTCAGCTCAGGTGCACCTTGCCGTGCTCGCCCATGTCGGGCGGCGTGCCCGTCACGGCCGCCTTGGCCATCTTGAAGAGCTGGGTGACCTTGCTCTCCTTCACGTCCCAGTAGTCGGCATGTGTGATGCGGACCTGGACCAGCGCCAGATCCGGATCGTCGACGCCGCCCGGGAACCAGGCCTCGGCCAGCTTCGACCACAGCAGCCGCTTCTTTGCCATGTCCTCGACGACGGCTGCGGTGCCGGCGACCGAGACGTAGCTGTCTTTGCCGGGATCCGCGTAGCTGACGTTGACGAGCGGCTTGGACGCGATGTCGGTCACCGGCTCGCTCTTCCTCGACATGAAGAACCAGAGCGAGGAGGTTTCGTCGAGCTTCGAGTTCTGCGTCGTCATCGGGCGCGAATGCAGGTGGCCGTTGACGCTGTGCAATGTCGTGAACATCGCGAACTTCAGGTCCTTGATCAGCTCCCAGAGCTTTTCCTGGTCGTTGGCGGTTTCGGTACTCATGCCGATCCTTTCGAAGTAGTGATGCCGCCGTCGAGGGCGGTTGCGAGGATTCGAGCATCGAGCCGCGATCGTGCAGGTCAGGATCGTTCCGCGCCCGGCGTAGGAAGAAGCCGGGCCTTCTGGCTCCTCAATCGTCGGCGCGCATCACCCGGGTGGCCTTCGGCACGACCTCCTGCGGCTTGCCGCGGCGGGCGCGGCGCCCGAGATAGGGTGCGAGAGACGTCCCCTTGAGACGCTCCTCGCGCGCCTTGCCGCCCCGGCCGGTGCCCACGACCTGCAGCGCCTCGCCGAACGCCGCGACGCTGACCACCGCGTCGCCGGCGTCCAGGTCGACGAGCGTCAGGCCGCGCCCGCCGTTGGGCTGCGACTTGAGCTCGTCGAGCTCGAACACCAGCAACCGGCCGCCGAGCGTGAGGCAGGCGACCCGTGTCGCGCGGTCGGCAACGCTCGGCGGCAACGGCTTCTCGCCGGCCTCGAAGCTCTGGAACGCCTTGCCGCCGCGCTGCCGCGACGTCAGGTCGGCAACGCTCGCCATCAGCCCGAAGCCGCCCGTGCCGGCCAGGAGCAGGGTCTGCGCGGGCGGCCCGGCGTGGTAGTGCACCGCCTGGGTCGCCGACTCGAGGTCGATCAGCGTCGTGATCGGCTGGCCGTCGCCGCGCCCGCTCGGCAACGCCGCGACCGGGCAGGAGTAGACGCGGCCGTTGCTGCCGAAAACGATCAGCGTATCGACACTGCGGCACGCAAACGTGCCGTGCAGCGCGTCGCCAGCCTTGAACGCGAGTGCGCCCGGCTCGACCTCGTGGCCCTTCAGCGCACGCACCCAGCCCTTCATGCTGACGACCACCGTGACCGGCTCGTCGGCGACGCGGACTTCCGCCACCGCCCTTTTCTCGGCCTGGATCAGCGTTCGCCGGTCATCGCCGTGCAGCTTCGCGTCGGCCTCGATTTCGCGGATGACGGTGCGCTTCAGGCTCGTCGGCGAGTCGAGGATGTCCTGGAGCTTCTTCTCGTCGACCCGCAGCGCCGCGAGTTCCTGTTCGATCCGGATCGACTCGAGGCGTGCCAGCTGGCGCAGGCGGATCTCGAGGATGTCGTCGGCCTGCCGGTCGCTCAGGGCGAACCGCTCGATCAGCGCGGCCTTCGGATCGTCGGCGCCGCGGATGATGCGGATCACCTCGTCGATGTTGAGCAGCACGAGCTGCCTGCCCTCGAGCACGTGGATGCGGTCCCGCACCTTGCCGAGCCGATGGCGGGTGCGGCGCTGCACCGTCGCGAGCCGGAAGGCGATCCACTCGGCGAGGATCTGGCGCAGGCTCTTCTGCGTCGGCCGGCCGTCGGCGCCGATCATGGTCAGGTTGACGGGTGCGGAGCTCTCGAGGCTGGTGTTGGCCAGCAGCGTCGTGACGAGCTCCGGCTGCGGCGTCGTGCGCGACTTCGGCTCGAAGACGAGCCGCACGGCCGCCTCCTTGCTCGATTCGTCGCGCACCGCATCCAGCACGCCGAGCACGGTCGTGCGCAGCTGCACCTGCTCGGCCGAGAGGCTCTTCTTGCCGGCCTTGACCTTCGGGTTCGTCAGCTCCTCGATCTCCTCGAGCACCTTCTTCGTGCTGGTGCCGGGCGGCAGTTCGTCGACGACCAGCTGCCACTGGCCGCGCGCCAGCTCCTCGACGTGCCAGCGCGCCCGGGTCTGAAGGCTCCCCCGGCCGGTCGAGAACGCAGCGCGGATGTCCTGGGCACTGCTGATGAGCTGCCCGCCGCTCGGGTAGTCGGGGCCGGGAATCAGCACCGCGAGTTCGTCGTCGGAGAGCGCGTCGTTGCGGATGAGCGCGACCACCGCGGCCGCGACCTCCCGCAGGTTGTGGCTCGGCACCTCGGTCGCGAGGCCGACGGCGATGCCGCTCGCGCCGTTGAGCAGCACGAACGGCAGGCGCGCGGGCAGCTGCCGCGGCTCGACCTCCGAGCCGTCGTAGTTGGCGATGAAATCGACCGTGCCCTCGTCGATCTCGTCGAGCAGGAGCCGCGTGATCGGCGCGAGCCGCGTCTCCGTGTAGCGCATCGCCGCCGCGCCGTCGCCGTCGCGCGAACCGAAGTTGCCCTGGCCGTCGACGAGCGGGTAGCGCTGCGAGAAGTCCTGCGCCATGCGGACCATCGCGTCGTAGGCCGCGGTGTCGCCGTGCGGGTGGTACTTGCCGAGCACGTCGCCGACGACCCGGGCGCTCTTGACCGCCTTCGGCCCGGCCGTGGTCGTGAAGGCCAGGCCCATCCGCTCCATCGCGAAGAGGATGCGGCGCTGCACCGGCTTCTGGCCGTCGCAGACATCGGGCAGCGCCCGGCCCTTGACGACGCTGAGGGCGTACTCGAGGTACGCGCGTTCGGCGTAGTGGGCGAGCGTGACGGCGTCGGCGGGGAGAGGGTCGAACAGGTCGGGCGTCAAAGGATCGGTGGGTGGTTCAGACGACCAGGACGAGGCCCGAGTACGCCCCGAGCGCGGCGTCGTGGGTGACGAAATGCAAGGACTCGCTCATGGCCTGAGCCACCAGCATGCGGTCGAAGGGGTCGGCGTGCAGCAACGGAAGCGTGCGCACGGCCCGGGCGTGAGACCACGACACGTGCAACGGCAAGAAGCCGATCCGACCGAGGCTCGCATCCAGCAGCGTCTGATCGATTTGCAACTTGCCGACAGCGGCCTTGATCGCAATTTCCCACAGCGACACGGCACTCACGTGCACCGCCTCGGCGTCGTCCAGCAGACGACGGGCCGCCATCGACAACTGCGGTGACTCCTGCATCACCCACAGCAGGACGTGGGTGTCGAGCAGCAGCCTTCTCAATCGCTTCCTCGACCTTCGAACGCCGCCTGCAAGTCGTCGGGAAGCGGACCATCGAAATCATCGGCAATCTCGATCTGACCCTTCATCATGCCGTATCTGATCGTCGGCTTGGGGCCGCTGTCCAACGGAACGAGTTTGGCCATCGGCATCCCGGACTTGGCGATGACGATGGTCTCCCCGCGGTGCGCGGCGTCGACCAGTTTCGACAATTGCGTCTTCGCTTCGTAGATGTTGACTTGCATGTCGTGCTCCAGTCGACCAACGTTGGTCAAGCCTAGCACGCCGCGCGCTCACACGTCCACCTCCACCTCGTCGCCGTGCAACTCCATCAGATCGCGCCTTGCCTGCGCCTCGCCCTTCCCCATCAGCTTCGTGAGCGAGGTCGTGGTCCCCGCGAAGTCGAGCAGACCGAACGCGACCGGCAGCAGACGGCGGGTGTCGGGATTGAGCGTCGTGTCCCAGAGCTGCTGGGCGTTCATCTCGCCCAGGCCCTTGAAGCGGCTGATGCTCCAGGCGCTCTCGCGGGCGCCTTCCTTCCTGAGTTTGTCGAGCATCGCGGCGAGTTCGCCGTCGTCGAGCGCATAGAGCTTGGCCGCCGGCTTCTTGCCGCGGGCCGGCGCGTCGATGCGAAAGAGCGGCGGCTTGGCGATGAAGATGTGGCCGGTCTCGATCAGCTTCGGGAAGTGGCGGAAGAAGAGCGTCAAGAGCAGCACCTGGATGTGCGAGCCGTCGACATCCGCATCGCTCAGGATGCACACCTTGCCATAGCGCAGCCCCGAGAGATCGGGCGTGTCGTTCGCGCCGTGCGGGTCGACGCCGACCGCGACCGCGATGTCGTGGATCTCGTTGTTGGCGAAGAGGCGGTCGCGCTCGACCTCCCAGGCGTTGAGCACCTTGCCGCGCAGGGGCAGGATGGCCTGCGTCTCCTTGTTGCGGCCCATCTTCGCGCTGCCGCCGGCCGAGTCGCCCTCGACGAGGAAGAGCTCGTTGTGCAGCAGGTCCCGGCTCTCGCAATCGGTGAGCTTGCCCGGCAGCACCGCCACGCCCGAACCGCGCTTCTTCTCGACCTTCTGCGACGCCCGCTGCCGCGTCTGCGCCTGCCGGATCACGAGGTCGGCGAGCTTTCGCCCGTGCTCGACATGCTGGTTCAGCCACAGCTCCATCGACGGCTTGACGTAGGTCGTGACCAGCCGGAGCGCATCGCGCGAGTTCAGGCGCTCCTTGATCTGGCCCTGGAACTGCGGGTCGAGCACCTTGGCCGACAGCACGAAGCTGGCGCGCGAGAACACGTCCTCGGGCATCAGCTTCACGCCCTTCGGCAGCAACCCGTGCATCTCGATGAAGCCCTTGACGGCGCCGAAGAGGCCGTCCTTCAGGCCCGACTCGTGGGTGCCGCCGGCGACGGTCGGGATCAGGTTGACATAGCTCTCGCGCAGCGCGGCGCCGTCCTCGGTGAACGCGACGCACCAGGCCGCGCCCTCCCCTTCGGCGAAGTTCTCGGTCTCGCCGCGGTCGGCGTAGTGCGCGCCTTCGAAAAGCGGAATGACGGGCTCGGCGTGCAGGCTCTGCATCAGGTAGTCGCGCAGGCCGCCCTGGTAGGTCCAGGTCTGCCGCTCGCCGGTCTTCTCGATGCCGAGCGTGACGGTCACGCCCGGCATCAGCACCGCCTTGCTGCGCAGCAGATGGGTCAGTTCCTGGCGCGGGAAATCGACGCTCTCGAAATACTTCGGATCGGGCCAGGCGCGGGCGGTCGTCCCGGTCTTGCGGTCGGCGGACGCGGCCCGGCGCACCGCCAGCGGCTCAACCACGTCGCCGCCGGCGAACACCAGCCGCGCGACCTGCCCCTCGCGCCACACCGTGACCTCGAGGCGCCTGGAGAGCGCGTTGGTCACGCTCACGCCCACGCCGTGCAGCCCGCCGGAGAAGCTGTAGGCACCGCCCGCGCCCTTGTCGAACTTGCCGCCGGCATGCAGTCGCGTGAAGACGATCTCGACGACCGGCACGCGCTCTTCCGGGTGCAGGCCGAACGGAATGCCGCGGCCGTCGTCCTCGACGCTGACCGAGCCGTCGACGTGCACCGTCACGTCGATGCGCTTGCCATGGCCGGCGAGCGCTTCGTCGGCCGCGTTGTCGATCACCTCCTGGATGATGTGCAGCGGGTTGTCGGTACGCGTGTACATGCCGGGCCGCTGCTTGACGGGCTCGAGACCCTTCAGGACGCGGATCGAGGCTTCACCGTACGGGGCAGCGGGAGTCGTCGTTCGGGAGGTCGGGGCCATGAGCGCGGATTCTGCATCGCGAACACCGAACTGCCAGAATCGGTGCGAACTCCAGGGAGACGGGATGACGACCTATCGCGCGCTCGGCCGCTCCGGCCTCGAGGTGTCGCCGCTCTGCTTCGGCGGCAACGTGTTCGGCTGGACCGCCGACGAGGCGACGTCCTTCGCGCTGCTCGATGCCTGGGTCGACGCCGGCATGAACTTCATCGACACCGCCGACGTGTACTCGCGCTGGGTGCCGGGCCATGTCGGCGGCGAATCCGAAACCCTCATCGGCAAGTGGCTGAAGCGGTCGGCCAAGCGCAACCGGGTCGTCATCGCGACCAAGGTCGGCATGGACCTCGGCGACGGCAAGACGGGGCTTGCCCCGGACTACATCCGTCGCGCGGTGGAGGCGTCGCTCGGGCGACTGCAGACCGACGTGATCGACCTGTACCAGTCGCACCGTGACGATCCGGCCACCCCGCTCGAAGACACCCTCGGCGCCTACGCCGACCTGATCCGGGCGGGCAAGGTCCGGGCGATCGGCGCGTCCAACCACGACGCGGCCCGGCTCAAGCGCGCGCTCGACCTCGCCGCCGCCCACGGCCTGCCGCGCTTCGAGAGCCTGCAGCCGCTCTGGAACGTGCTCGACCGGAGGGTGTTCGAGGAGGCGCTCGAGCCGCTCTGCCTCGCCGAGGGGGTGGGCGTCATCAACTACTTCGCGCTCGCCTCCGGCTTTCTGACCGGCAAGTACCGGGTGCCGGCCGACCTGGCGCAAAGCAAGCGTGGCGAACGCGTCGCGGGCTACCTCAACCCGCGCGGCCTCGCGGTGCTGCAGGCACTCGACGGCGTCGCCGAACGGCTCGGCGCGACGACCGGGCAGGTCGCGCTCGCCTGGCAGATGGCCCGGCCGAGCATCACTGCCCCGATCGCGAGCGCGACCTCGGTCGCGCAGCTGCACGAGCTGGTCGCCGCGACGCGCTTGACGCTCGACGCCGACGCCGTGAGCGCGATCGACGCCGCCAGCAAGCAGTGACGACGGACGCCGACGCGCCGCCTTCGGCGTGGATTCGGCGCTGGACGCACCTCGTGCCGGAGGGCGGCCGGGTGCTCGACGTCGCCTGCGGCAGCGGCCGGCATCTGCGCTGGTTCGCGAGCCTCGGGCGCAGGGTGACGGGCGTCGACCGCGATGCCGGCGCGGTGCGGCCGCTCGAGCCGTTCGGCGAAATCATCGTCGCCGACCTCGAATCCGGACCGTGGCCGCTCCCGGGCCGACAATTCGACGCCGTCGTCGTCACCCGCTATCTGTGGCGGCCGCTCTGGCCGGCGCTGCGGGCGAGCCTCGCCCCCGCGGGGGTGCTGCTTTGCGAAACTTTTGCGCTCGGCCAGGAGTCGATCGGCAAGCCGTCGAACCCCGACTTCCTGCTCGGCCCCGGTGAACTCCTCGACGCCTGTGCGGGCCTGCGGGTGATCGCCTTCGAAGACGGCTTCGATGGCGGCGAGACCGACCCGCCGGCGCGCTTCACGCAAAGAATCGTTGCGGTGCAGGCGCACACCGACCCGGCGGCAATGCCGCGCTTCAGGCTCGGATCGGGAAGCGCCTGCCCGGGCAGTTAAAATTCCGCGATTCACATCGAAGGCCTCGCGCGCAGACGCTGCTGGCGGCAACCACCCGCATCGCGCGTCGGGCAAGACGGCGAACCCCGCCGTGCCTCGGAAGGATCATCCATGACACCCATTGCTGGCAGCATCGTCGCGCTCGTCACGCCGATGCACGACGACGGCCGCGTCGACTATGCCGCGCTGAAGCACCTGATCGACTGGCACATTGCCGAAGGCACCGACTGCATCGGTGTGGTCGGCACGACCGGCGAATCGCCGACGGTGTCGGTCGACGAGCACTGCGAAGTGATCCGCGTCGCCGTCGAGCACGCGGCCGGGCGGGTCCCGATCATGGCGGGGGCCGGCGGCAACTCCACCGCCGAGGCGGTCGAGCTGTCGCGCTACGCGTTGAAGGTCGGCGCGGATTGCAGCCTGTCGGTGGTGCCCTACTACAACAAGCCGTCGCAGGACGGCATCTACGCGCATTTCCGGGCGATCGCCGAGGCGGTCGACCTGCCGATGGTGCTCTACAACGTGCCCGGCCGGACCGTCGCCGACCTGCAGGTGCCGACGGCGCTCCGCCTCGCGCAGATCCCCGGCATCGTCGGCATCAAGGAAGCCACCGGCGACATCGCGCGGGCCGGCTGGCTGATCAGGCAGGCGCCGCCCGGCTTCAGCATCTACTCCGGCGACGACAGCACCGCGGTCGCGCTGATGTTGCTCGGCGGCCACGGCAACGTGAGCGTGACGGCCAACGTCGCGCCGCGCCTCATGCACGAGCTCTGCGCCGCCGCCATGGCCGGCGACGTTCGCACGGCGCGCGCGATCCATCTTCGGCTGCTGCCGCTGCACCGCGACCTGTTCGTCGAATCGAGCCCCGCGCCGACGAAATGGGCGCTGAAGCGGCTCGGCCTCTGCGGCGCGGCGCTGCGTCTGCCGATCGTCGGGTTGAGCCCGGCGGGCCAGGCGAGCGTCGAAGGCGCGTTGCGCGATGCCGGTCTGCTGTGAAGCCACGTCGCAGCGATCGGCCCTTTTTCCCTGAGCGCCGTGCCGGGCTCGACCGGACACCGCCGGCCCCGATTCCTTGGAGATTTTCCTCGTGACCCGTTTTTCCTCTCCCTTGCATTGCCGGGACATCGTGTGCGGCCTGGTCGCGGCGCTGGCACTCGCCGGCTGCACGACCAACGTCAGCGACCTGATGTCGGGCGACAAGATCGACTACCGCACGGCCTCCACCGCCAAGACCACCGGTCTGGAAGTGCCTCCCGATCTCACCCAGCTGACCCGCGATTCGCGCTACCAGCAGACCCAGGGCGGCTCGGTGAGCGCGGCGGCCTACCAGGCCGGAACCTCGGTGGCCGCGGTGCAGACCACCGCGCCGACGGTGATCGCGCCCTCTTCGCGCGGCGATGTGCGGATCGAACGCGCGGGCAACGAACGCTGGCTGCACACCTCGCAGTCCCCCGAGCAGCTCTGGCCGCAACTCGAAGCGTTCTGGAAGGAGAGCGGCTTCGTCCTGGTCCAGGACGTCCAGGCCACGGGCGTGATGGAAACCGACTGGGCGGAGAACCGCGCCAAGCTGCCGCAGGACCTGATCCGCAGCACGATCGGGAAGGCGTTCGACAACGCCTATTCGACCGGCGAGGTCGACAAGTTCCGCACCCGCGTCGAGCGGGTCGCCGGCGGCAGCGAGATCTACATCACCCATCGCGGCATGCAGGAAATCTATGTCGGCGAACGCAAGGAGCAGACGACCTGGCAGCCCCG
>CAZZWY010000033.1:0-15393 GCA_964657785.1 uncultured Acetobacteraceae bacterium | reverse complement strand
CGCGCAACCGGCTGCGCCTGGCAGTCTGGCCCGCCCTCGGCGAGGCGTTCGGATTGGCCGAGGCAGCGCTCGCCCGGTCGGCCCGCTGGGCGCAGGAGGCGGACGCGGCGCTGGCCGAACTCGCGCTGATCGACCTCGGCGCCGTCGCGAGCGAGGACGGGCTGGTCGTGGCGAACTGGCTGACGCTGTCCCCGGCGCGTCGCAGCCTCGCGTTGCGGGCCTGGGTTCAACGCGAGTCGGGAAGGTCGCCGGCGGCGAGCCTGACGTCGCGCCTGCTGGCGGAGTTGCCCGTCAGCGGCAGCGCGCGCTGGCTCGGCCCCTGCGGCGAGCTGCGCCTGCACCGGGGCGTCCTGCGGCTCGCTTCGTTGCCGGCCGGGGCGAGGCCCGTCGCGCGCAGGTCGCTCGAGACACAGCTGTGCGTGCGACGCGCCGGGAGCTATGCGCTGCCCGGCTGGGGCGGCCGGCTCGAAATCCGCCGGGTTCGGTCGGGCGGCGTGCCCTTCGCCTGGCTCGCCCGACTCGACCTGAAGCGGCGCGCTGGCGGCGAGCGCTTCCAGGCCGGGCCGGGGCGGCCGCCGCGCAGCCTGAAGAAGCAGTTCCAGCATGCCGGGGTCGCGGCGTGGGATCGGCTCGGCCCGCTCGTCTACAGCGGCGGCCTGCTCGTCTATGTGCCTGGCCTCGGGCTCGACGCGCGGGTCATCGCGCCCGCAGGCCAGCCGTCGGCCACCGTGCGCTGGGTGCCCGAACCCCCGGAGGACGGGTTGCTCGACCGCTAGAATCCCGGGTTTGCCGGCGTCCAGGCTTGCGCGGGAACCGGCCCTCGTCTCGATTCTCTTCTCATGGCTCTCATCGTTCACAAGTACGGCGGCACCTCGATGGGGTCGACCGAACGCATCCGCAACGTCGCCCGGCGAGTCGCGAAATGGGTCCGCGCCGGGCACCAGCTCGTCGTCGTGCCGTCCGCGATGAGCGGCGAGACCAACCGGCTGCTCGGCCTTGCGACCGAGCTGGCCCCGGGGCCGACGAGCCCGGAGACGCGGCGCGAGCTCGACATGATCGCCTCGACCGGCGAGCAGGTGTCGTCGGGCCTGCTGGCGATCGCGCTGCAGGCCGAGGGCATCGCGTCGATCAGCTACGCCGGCTGGCAGGTCCGCATCGCGACCGACTCCGCCTTCACCAAGGCCCGCATCGAAAGCATCGACGGCGAACGCGTGCACGCCGATCTGGACGCGGGCCGCGTCGTCGTCATCACCGGTTTTCAGGGTGTCGACCGCGACGGCCACATCACGACGCTCGGCAGGGGCGGCTCCGACACCTCGGCGGTGGCCATCGCGGCGGCGCTGAAGGCCGACGAATGTCTGATCTACACCGATGTCGACGGCGTCTACACGACCGACCCGCGGATCGTCGCCGACGCCCGGCGCCTGAAGACCATCAGCTTCGAGGAAATGCTCGAGATGGCGAGCCTGGGCTCCAAGGTGCTGCAGATCCGTTCGGTGGAGTTCGCCGGCAAGTACCGCGTGCCGCTGCGCGTGCTCTCGAGCTTCACGCCGTGGGATATCGCGCTCGACGAGGAAGCCAAGTCCGGCACGTTGATCACCTTCGAGGAAGACGAAAAAATGGAACAAGCGGTCGTGTCGGGCATCGCGTTCAATCGCGACGAAGCGAAGATCAGCCTGATGGGCGTGACCGACAAGCCGGGGATCGCGTCGCTGATCCTCGGGCCGGTGGCGGAGGCCAACATCGACGTCGACGTCATCATCCAGAACGTTTCGCACGATGGCCGCACGGATTTTTCCTTCACCGTGCATCGCAACGACTACGCCCGCACGCTCGACCTCCTGAAGACGCAGGTGCTGCCAGCCACCGGCGCCACCGGCCTGATCGGCGACGCGAAGATCTGCAAGGTGAGCATCGTCGGCATCGGCATGCGCTCGCACGTCGGCGTCGCGAGCAAGATGTTTCGCACGCTCAGCGAAGAGGGCATCAACATCCAGATGATCACCACGAGCGAGATCAAGACCAGCGTCGTGATCGACGAGAAGTACATGGAACTCGCCGTGCGATCGCTGCACAAGGCGTTCGATCTGGAGCAGGCGCCTCTGTGACCCGGGTTCGACGGACGAAGCTTGTTTGCGCCTCGTCGGTGAAATCCTGCGGCTGACATTTCTCGGCGACCACCACGCACTCGCGGAATCGGCAGCTCGGCACGACGGTCCGCACCTCATGAGATCGTGCAGACGTAGGCATCTGGCGGAGCCGGAGGGATTCGAACCCTCGATGCAGGTTTTGCCCACATACTCCCTTAGCAGGGGAGCACCTTCGGCCACTCGGTCACAGCTCCTGAGCCAGCCCGCATTCTAACCGCGAGCGGTGAGCCCGCCACGTCGCCTTGACCTGGGGCTCGAACGAAACGCGCTGGCGTCTGCCGGATCGCGACCGGATGCGGCAACGTCCGCGGAGAAGCCCGCCGCCGTCAGAACGGTCGGCTGCCCGACAGGCTGACGCGCTTCAGCCCCGGCCGCTCGCTCGGGTCGAACGCGGTGCGGGCGCAACTTGCGTGAGCTTCGGCTCACCCGGGGTCGAGAGGGGCGCTGGTCCACATCCCCCTGAAGCGTAGTAGTGGTGCGACGGGCGCCAATAGGCAAGCGGTCTCGTAGCGCTCTGCCCCTCGAAGTCATGTCCGCTCCGCCACCGACGCGCCGTCGTGCCGGCACTCGGCGATGACCTCGGCCTTCAACTCGGCACGGTGCTTGCGCCGCGGGGCTGCGCCCGGCTTGGCCGCCATGATGATGTCCGTTGGACCTGGAATGGACCTCGTCGTCAGTCAATGCGGACAGGGGCTCAAGCTGTATCAGCCAGCTGGTTACTTTTTTTCGCAGCGCATGTCTTTGTCACCGCTGCCATCGCGTTCATCGAATCAAAGCCCTTCAACTCTCGCTCAACGGAGTCTTGCGATGTCACTCACCTCCCTGTCGATTCCGTCTTCGGCCAGTGCGCCTGCACGCGGCGCGCCACAGCGGGGTGGCGCTGCTGGCCGCAGGGGTCCATCTGTCCGCATCCGCGTCGACGGAAAAAAAGTCGGCCACGCCATGAAAAGATATTCAACAGCAGCGTTAGCTTGCCTGGCGATCGGCTCCTCGTTTCCGGCGGCAGCGATGACCGTTGTTCTCGACGGCGCGATGCAGACGTATCGTGCGCCAGATGGTTCCCGGAACTACAGCGAGCCGTCGTCGGCTTGGGGTTCGTATTATTCGGTCGTCGGCATCGAGACTGACCCTCAAAGCCTGGAGTTCAATGGGCGATTCGCCGCGACTGTCGAGTTCAACCTCGGCGCCTTGCCGACCGATGCGATCATTACCGGTGCGTACCTGACACTGAGTCCCTTCTTCCACAACGACAGTATCGACACGTTGAGCAGCTATGTCGCGGGGTCGATCGCCGTCGATCCCACGCGCGCGCGGGGTGGGAACTTGATCACGGCTTTCGATGTGGATGACATCTATACGAACCCACGGTTGAGCGTCACGTCGGCCGTCAAAGCCAGTCTCGGCGGGGTGGCATCCCATCCCATCCTCGGATTCGCGTTCGAGCAGGTTGTGGACCGATGCGGGACGCCACGGGACAACGATTGCATCAGTTCGCTCGGTCAGGGCTATCCGGGTGACCCTGGCGCGCTACGTCTGACGATGAGCTACGACGTTCCTGCGCCCCCGCCCCCGTCCCCCACCGCCCCGGTTCCCGAGCCCGCGACCTGGGCGATGTTCCTCGGCGGCTTCGCCCTGATCGGTGCCGCGATGCGTCGTAGGCAGGTCGGCGTAAATCTTCGCCTTGGTTCTCGGTGAGGCGAGACGGGTAGGCTCGTTTTCGGTGGGCGCATTTTGTCCGCTGCCACCGCTTCCCGCCGCTCCTTGTCGACGAGCGGCCCAAAGCGGAAACCGAAAACCGGTATCCCAGGGCGAGAATGGTGGTGATGACATCGTCTCAGCGCACGTCCCTATGACGTCGAAATGCGCCACCGGCCCGGCGCCCAGGGCGCCGCGGATGGGCTGCGACACAACCACTTCGTCGGGATCGGCCAGCGCGTTCAGGCGGGCAGCGATGTTGCGCGTCAGCTTCAGCCTGAACGACTCCTCGCTCGCGTCCTGGTAGCGGGCGACGAGGAAGGGGTCGAGCAGCGGCGAGAGGCGCACCCGCAGCGGCTGGCCGATGAAGTCCTCGCGCCAGACCTTCTCCGGGAACTCGGCCTTGCCCCACTGCGCGAAGAGCTCGCCGCGCTGGGCCTCGTCGGAGTAGATGCGGGAGGTCTTCACGACCGTGTCGACGACCCGCTGCACGATCTGCGGCTGGCGCTTCGCGAAGTCGTCGTCGACCAGCAGCACCGTCTGCCGAGTGAAGCGGTAGGAATCCTGCGCCGCCGACCAGACGATCTTGGCGACGCCCTTGTCGCGAAGCACGAAGAGCTCGACATAGCCGAACGCGGCGTCCACGTCCTTCGTCGTGAGCGCCGCCTGTGCGCCCGCGGGGTCGAGGTTGATCCGCTTCAGGTCGCTTTCCTTCAGCCCGTGTGCCGCGAGGGCCCTGACCGTCGCGAGATGCAGGTTGGTGCCCTTGGAGACGGCGACGCGTTTGCCCTTCAAGTCCTCGTCTTCGTCACCGTCGAGTCCGGAGGCACGCCGAGGTACATGCCGTTGCGAACCCCGCTGCCGGCGACGATGCGCGTCTTCACGCCGCTGGCACGGTGCACGATCGACGGCAGGTCGCCCTGCCAGGCGAAGTCGAGCTGGTGGTTGACGAGCGCCTCGTTGACCGCCGGGCCAGCGCCTTTGAAGAAATTCCACTCGACCTTGATGTTGTCCTTCGCGAACTCCTTTTCCAGGAGGCCCTGCGAGTTGACGAGGCCGACGGTCGAGCTGCCGATGCGCGGCGGCGTGCCGACGCCGCCGGTCGCGATCCCGATGCGGATGACCGACGGGAGCTGAGCGAGGGTCGACGTGCTCGCGGCGAGCAAGGCGAGGGCGAGGCCGAGGGCGAGCGGACGGAACGGGTTCATGGAAGCGCCGAGGAAAGCACCGGGGCCGTGACGTTAATGCGCGTCGTCGGCTCCGTGAACGCACGAATTCGCGTTTGCTCATTTGCGGTCGAACCCCTTTTATCGCCAGGAGACAACATCATGAGCATCGCCGCCATCGACGTCCGCAACCGCTCGTCCTCGGCCTGCGGTCAACCGACGCCGCGCAGGCCGCGTTGTGCAGGCGGCGGAACGGTCCGTCACCCACCCATCCACAAGGGACCCCCATGAAAAAATCTCTGATCGCCCTGACCCTCGCCGTCGCTGCCGCCGGCGCGTTCGCGCAAGCCGGCACCGCCGCGAAGGAAGCCGGCAAGGCCACTGCCGAAACGGCCAAGCAGGCGAGCGAGAACGTCAAGGCCGCCGGCAGCAGCGAGCCGTCGAAGACGGTGCACAAGCTCAAGGCCAAGGTCCATCAGGCCAAGGCCAAGCACGCGGCGAGCGAGGCCAAGGACGCCGCGAAGGACGCCGTCAAGTAAGCGACGCGGCGGGCGCCCCGGCGCCTGCATATGCTTTCGATGTTTGCTTGGTTGGGGCAGGGCGATGACGCGCCGAAGATGCGGCTCGCATGCCCCGACTTCTCACCCCATCGCCTCTGCCCGGCAGCCCGGCGGCCTCTTTCGCCGAGTGGCCGACCTGGCTCCTGATTCCGGTCGTGTACGCCGCATGGGCCGGCGCCGTGCTCGGCCTGCACCGCCTCGGACCCGTGCTCGGCACGGTCCTTCTGACGCTCGCCACCTGCTGGTTCACGAGCCTGCAGCATGAGCTGATCCACGGCCACCCGAGCCGCAGCCGGCTCGTCAACCGGTTGTTCGGTACCTTGCCGCTCGGCGTCTGGTATCCGTTCGAGCTCTACCGGCGCAGCCACCTCGCGCACCATCGCGACGAGCTGCTGACCGAACCCAACCTCGATCCGGAAAGCAATTACGTCTCCGACGCCGACTATCGGCGCTTGCCGGCGTGGGTCCGATGGATGTGGCGCGCACAGCGCACGGTCTGCGGGCGCCTGCTGCTGGGCCCGCTGATGGTGATCGTGCCGACCTGGCTCGACATCGTCCGGCTGCCGCTGCGGGGCGCCTTCGGCCAGTGCGTCGACTGGGCGATCCATCTGCTGCTGCTCGGTGCCTTGCTGTGGGTGCTCGACCGCCATGCCGGCATCGGGCCGGTGCGCTACATGCTGACGATCGCCTATCCGGCGCTCGGCCTCGCGATGCTGCGGTCGTTCTACGAGCACCGGCCGGCCGATCGCGCCGCGCACCGCGTCGTCGTCAACGAGGCGGGGCTCTTCTGGCGGCTGCTCTACCTGAACAACAACTACCACGCCGTCCACCATGAACGGCCGGGCCTGCCGTGGTTCCGGTTGCGCCGGCACTATCTCGCGCACCGCGACGATGTCCTGCGGCG
Organism: uncultured Acetobacteraceae bacterium; assembly: GCA_964657785.1. GTDB lineage: Bacteria > Pseudomonadota > Gammaproteobacteria > Burkholderiales > Burkholderiaceae_C > LMDS01. Next base: position 8,918 of record CAZZWY010000033.1, on the reverse strand, counting down.
CAACGGCGGCTTCCTGCTGCCGGGCTATCTCGCGCTGGTCCGCCGGCATGCGTTCGTCGCCGTCGACTCGCCGGTGCACCCGGCGGGCGCCGACCGGTGATGCGCCGCGTCGCAGCGCTGCCGATGTATGGCGCCGACCGCCCGGCGCTCGCCGCCTGGTGGCAGGCCCTCGGCGGGGCGCTGCGGGACGAAGGCGTCGCGCGGGTGCCGGCCGCGCTCGACTGGCCCGACGACCTGGCTGCGCACTGGCGCGACCCCCGTCTCCTGCTCAGCCAGACCTGCGGCTACCCGCTCGTCACCGGATTGGAGGCGTCGGTGCGGGTCGTCGGGGCCTTTCGCTACACCGCACCGGGCTGCACCGGCACCGCCTACCGGAGCGAGCTGATGGTGCGTGACGGCAGGGAGGGCCCGCTGGAGGCGTTCCGCGGGCGCGTCGCAGCGATCAACAGCGTCGACTCGCACTCCGGCTGCAACGCGCTGCGCGGCGTCGTCGCTCCGCTCGCGGTGGACGGCCGCTTCTTCGGCGCCTGGCGCGTGTCGGGCTCGCACCGCGAATCCCTGGCGATGCTGCAGCACGGCACCGCCGACATCGCGGCGATCGACTGCATCAGCCTCGCGATGCTGCGCCGCTGCGAGCCGGAGCGCGTCGCGGGCCTGCGGGCCGTGGCCTCGACGCCCCCGGCGCCCGGCCTGCCGCTCGTCACCGCCGCATCGACGCCCGACGCCGACCTCGAGGCGCTGCGGCGCGCGCTGGCATCGGTCTGCGCCGATCCGGCACTCGCCGTGCTGCGACAACGGCTCTTCATCGGCGGCTTCGAAGTCGTGCCGGCGTCCACGTGGCAGGTGGTCGACGAGGTACGGCGGCGGGCGGCCGGGGTCGGCTGGGACTGAGCGGCAAGCCGGGGCCGCCGTCCGCCCGTCAGCCGAACCGGTCGGCCGGCCGCGGCAACCCGAGGTTCTCGCGCAAGGTGCGCCCTTCGTACTCGGTGCGGAAAAGGCCGCGCCGCTGCAGCTCGGGCACGACGCGGTCGACGAACGCGTCGAGGCCTTGCGGCAGGTACGGGAACATGATGTTGAAGCCGTCGCTGCCGCGCTCCTCCAACCATTGCTGCATCTGGTCGGCAATCGACTCCGGCGTGCCGATGAACTCGAGCGTGCCGAAGTTGCCGCCGACGATCTGGGCGAGCTGCCGCACCGTCAGGCCGTCGCGCCGCGCCATGTCGATCACCTTCTGTCGGCCGCTCTTGCTCGCATTGCTCTCGGGAATCTCGGGCAACGGCGCGTCGAGGTCGAAGCCCGACGCGTCGGTGCCGAGCGCGACCGAGAGTGACGCGATGCCGCTGTCCGGGTGCACGAGCGCGTCGAGCTGCGCCTTCTTCGCCTGCGCGTCGAGGGCAGTGTCGCCGACGACGACGAAGGCGCCGGGCAGGATCAGCAGGTGGTCGGGGTTGCGGCCGGCCGCGGCGGTGCGCGCCTTGACGTCGGCGTAGAACGCCTGCCCGTCGGCGAGCGTGCGCTGGCCGGTGAAGACGACCTCGGCGGTCTCGGCGGCGATCTGCCGGCCGGCGTCGGACGCGCCGGCCTGCACGATCACCGGCCAGCCCTGTACCGGCCGCGCGACGTTGAGCGGGCCACGCACCTGGAAGTGCTCGCCGCGGTGCTCGAGGCGCCGCATCCGCGATGGGTCGAAGTAGATGCCGGACTCGACATCGCGCACGAAGGCGTCGTCGGCCCAGGTGTCCCAGAGGCCGGTGACGACGTCGAAGAACTCGCGGGCGCGGTGGTAGCGCTCGCCGTGCTCGAGGTGTTCGTCGCGGCTGAAGTTGAGCGCCTCCTGCGGGTTCGCCGAGGTGACGAGATTCCAGCCCGCACGGCCGCCGCTGATGTGGTCGAGCGAGGCGAACTTGCGCGCGACGTGGTACGGCTCGTTGTAGGTCGTGCTCGCGGTCGCGATCAGGCCGATGTGCTCGGTGACGGCGGCGAGCGCGGGCAGCAGCGTCAACGGGTCGAACGAGGTCGTCGTGTGGCTGCGCTTCAACGCCGCCTCGGGCATGTTCAGCAGGGCCAGGTGGTCGGCCATGAAGAAGGCGTCGAAGCGGCCGCGCTCCAGCGTCTGGACCAGCTGCTTCAAGTGCGCGAAATTGAAGTTCGCGTCCGGCCAGGCCCCGGGCCAGCGCCAGGCGCCGGTGTGGATGCTGACCGGGCGCATGAAGGCGCCGAGGCGGAGTTGGCGTCGCGATGTCCTCATGGGGAAACCTTGCGGGTTGCCGCGGTGATGGCCGCGTCGAGCAGCAGGGCGGCCGCGGCCCTGGCGGTGGCGGCGGCGCCTGGACCATCCATCTGCGCCGACACCGAAGCGCCGTCGTAGAGCAGCATCATCTGGCGGCCCAGGCCCTCCGGATCGTGGGCGCCGGCCTCGCTCGCCAGCGTGGTGAAGAGCTCGCGCATCCAGGCGCGGGCGTCGTCGCAGGCGCTCTTGACGCGGCTGCCGTCCTGCGATTCGGCGCCGGCGCGGGTGAACGCGCAGCCGCGAAAGCCGGGCTCGGCGAACAGCTCGCCGAGCGCGTCGAACACGCAGAGCAGGCGTTCGCGCGGCACGCCGCTGCCCTGCGCCAGCCGGGCGGTGATCCGTTCCCGCCGCCGGTCCTGCCGGGCCACGAGGTAGGCATGGACGAGCGCCTCCTTGCTGCCGAAGCAGTCGTAGAGCGAGGCCTTGGCGACACCGGCGCGCTCGATCACGCGCTCGATGCCGACGGTGTGGATGCCGCCTTCGTAGAACAGGGCATCGGCGGCGCTCAGCAGACGCTCGCGGGCCGAGCGCCGCTCGGGTTCCGCGGTTCGTTTCGTTGAATTCATGGCTTGACAGTACCAGACCGGTCTGTACACTGCAAGCACCAGACAGACCAGTCTGTTTATTCCTGCGTACCGGTGGCCCGGTCGGGGGTCTGTCCGGAGGAGTCGGCGCGCCTTCGCCGCGCCATGAAAGGAACCGCCATGTCTGCCTGTCTCGAAGTCTCCCGTGTCGCGGCCGCCGCCGCGCCCCCTGCGTCCGTTGGACTCCGCGCGCCGCCGCGCTTGTCGCCCCGCGCCGCCTTCTATCTGCTGGCCTCGATCACGCTGAGCTTTCTCGCCGGTTCGAGTGCACCGACGCCGCTCTACGCGCTCTACCAGGCCCGCTGGGGCTTCTCGTCGACGATGCTCACGGTCGCATTCGGCATCTACGCGATCGCGGTGCTGGCGGCGTTGCTGGTCGCGGGCCGCCTGTCCGACCACATCGGCCGACGGCCGGTGCTGATTGCCGCGACGGTCGTGCAGGCGCTGACGATGGCGGTGTTCGCCTCGGCGCACGGGCTGCAGGCGCTGCTGCTCGGGCGCGTGCTCCAGGGGCTGTCGGCGGGCGCCGCGCTCGCCGCCGTCGGCGCCGGCCTGCTCGACCTCGACCGGACCCGTGGCGCCGTTGCCAACGCGGTGGCGCCGATGCTCGGCACAGCGCTCGGCGGTGTCACGGCCGGGCTGCTGGTCCAGTTCCTGCCGGCGCCGACCCATCTGGTCTATGCGTTGCTCGGCGCGGTGTTCGTGCTGCAGGGCGTCGGCGTGACGTTCATCTCCGAGACCGCGACCGTGCGTGGCGGCGGGCTCGCGTCGCTGAAGCCGCAGTTCGGGGTGCCGCCGGCCGCGCGCACGGTCCTCTGGCAGGCTGCGCCGGTGCTGGTCGCGGTCTGGGCGCTGGCCGGCTTCTACGCCTCGCTCGGGCCGACGCTGGTACGGCACCTCTTCGGCGCCGGCTCGGTCCTGCTCGGCGGTCTGGCGCTCTTCGTGCTCGCCGGCAGCGGCGCGCTCGCCGTGCTCGGGCTGCAGCGACTGCCGCCTCGCCCGCTGATGCGCATCGGCGCGGTCGGCTTGATCGTCGGGCTGGCGTTGACGCTGGCGGGGCTGCACGCGCCCTCGCTCACGCTCTTTCTCGTCGGCACCGCGGTCGCCGGCACCGGCTTCGGCACCGGTTTTCAGGGTGCGTTGCGCAGCGTGGTCGCGGTCGCCACGCCCCGAGAGCGTGCCGGCGTGCTTTCGGTGGTGTTTGTCGTCTCCTACCTCGCGATGGGCTTGCCGGCGATGGTCGCGGGTCAGCAGCTCGCACAGCGCGGCGACATCGTCGGCATCGCCCACGGCTTCGGCGCGACGGTTGCGGCCCTGGCGGCGGTGGCCCTCGCCGCCGACTTCCGCAAGGCGTGATCGGGTCGCCGCGGGTCGGCCGGTTGCACGCTGCTCGCGCCGCCGCCGGAACGCGGCCGCGATGCGCGCCCCGGGCCGCGAGTCACGGCATGGCTCGACGCGCCGTGATCCGCGGCAGGCGCAGGCTGAAGCGCGTGGCCGAGTCGTCCGACCTCACGTCGATGCTGCCGCCGTGGGCCTTGGCGATCTCCCGCACGACGTAGAGGCCGAGGCCGAGGTTGGCGCCGGCGACGGGCTCGTCCGTGCCCGTGTCCGTGTCCGCGTCCGCGTTCGCGTCGCCGCCGCCTGCGCGCACCAGCGGGTCGAACAGCGTCGCGAACGATTCCGGCGGGATCGCCCGGCCGGTGTTCTCGACGGCCATGGCGACTTCGTCATCGAGCGTGCCGTCCAGGAGGACGCGAATCGGCGCGTCCGGCAGGCCGTACTTCAGCGCGTTGAAGACCAGGTTCGACAGCGCCTGATGCAAGCGCCGCGGGTCCCATTCACCGTGCAGGTTTCCCGCCACCTGCAAGTCGAGAGCGCGTCCGCCGCTGGTCGCGTTGATCTCGTCGAGCGTGTCGCGTGCGAACCGCCCGAAATCGAGACTCGCCGGATCGATTGCGAGCCCGGAGCCGAGCCGGTGCCGGGTGTACTCGACCAGATCGTCCAGCAACGCCTTCATCTGCGCGACGCTGCGCAGGATGAGCGTCGCATGCCGGGACTCGGTCGGACGGACGCGCGTCTCCAGCAACGCACAACTCGAGATCGTCGACAGCGGCCCGCGCAGGTCGTGACCGAGGATGCCGAGGAACAGGTCGCGCGACTTGTTCACTTCCGACACGAAGGTTTCCAGGGATTCGGCAACCGCCTGGTCGACGGCTTCGTTGAAACGGATGACGTCTTCGAGGTCCTGGACCTGGTCCGCGCTCGACGCGGCGGTCCAGCGACGGAGCACGTTCGCGCGCAGCGCCCGGTACTCGGCCACCAGCTGTTCGATCTGGAATCCCTGCTGCTCGCGTTGACGAGCATGCCGGCGCGATGGCGCGCCGGGAGAGCCGGATGCCGCCGAACTGTCGCCTTCGGACTTCGCCTGGCGCCCGCCCGCGCCCTCGGGCTTTCGCATGTTGGCGGCGATCTCCTCCAGGATCAGCCGTCCGTGGTCCTGCAACGCCGCCTCGTCCATGTGGTTCCCGGCCGGGAACTGCCCGCGCGCGAAGGCGACCCAGTCGACCAGGATCGCATCGAGGTTGTCGCTGATGAACTCGTCGAGGCGCATCGGCCTGTCTCCATGTCGAACCGGTCGGCGGCGGAATCATTGTGCAGCACAACATCGGCGCTTTCGCGGCACGGCGGGAAGGCGGTCGACGGTCTGCGTTGGCGAGGCGCGGTCGCTTGCAAGTCACGCGCCGACCTGGGTCATTCGGGATCGCGCCCGATCGGGCGGCCCAGACGGATCGGCCCGCCGCGGCTCGTCGCATCCACCGGCACGCCGCGCCGGGTCACGTCCAGGCGATCTTGCCGAGCCAGGCGCTGCGCCACCTGCCTGACCTGCGGCATCAGTTCGCGCCAGCCGCCGTCGGCCGAGCCGAGGGCGCGCGCGACCTCCGAGGGGCAGAGGGTCGCACCGTCCGGTCGCGCCGCGAGGAGACCGAAGATCACGGCTTCGATGGCGGCCTCCGTCACGGGACGGTCGAGGGGCGGGTCGGGCCCGGCCGCTCTCGAACTCACCCGCACGCCCGCTTCACCAGCAGGCGATCGGCGGCGGGTTCGAACCATGTCGACATGCCGGGATTCGCAGGCGACCGGGCGACCGGACAGGCTCGCAGCCGCGCGAAGAACGTGCGCACCGGTCGGGCCTCGAGGTGTGGATCCCGGCGCAGCGCAACACGCGGGCATCGCGGGCGAGGTGGCTGCCGTCGCCCCGAAAGGCCTCGGCGGTCGCCCGCGGCGTGGTCCAGCCGGCGGTACCGATGCAGGCCCGGGTCAGGGTCCCGGCCCCGCGCGCGGGGCCGCAGGGGCGGGCGCTCACATCGGCGGCACGGTGCCGTCGATACCGACCGCGACGAAGGCCGCGCTCTTCGGCGCATCCGGCTTGGTGGCGACGAAGACGTGGGCGCCCGGCAGCAGCTTGCTGGCGTCGGCCGGCACGATGCCGACCACCGGCACGTTCGCCGGCACCCGGATCGTCTTCTCGCCCTTGCCGTAGTCGACGGTAAGGACCAGGCCCTTCGACGTCTCGGTCTTCTTGACGGTGCCGTTGGTCATCGCCGAGCCGGTCGCCGGGCTGCTCGCCGCCACGCTCGACTTCACCGTGCCGTTGGTCATCGACGACGTCGCGCTGCCGCTGCGCTTCTTCGGCGCCAGGTCCCACGCGTAGTCGCCAAGGCCCGCGCCCTTCATGGCCTCCGGGAAGACGACGACTTCGAGGGCGCTCGACGACGTGGCCCCCGGCACGTTGGCGATGCCGACGAAGGTGCCTTCCTTGATCTCCGCCAGGCTGCTCGGAACGACACCGGCGATCCTCGTCGTGGCGTCGATCGCGAGGCTGACGTTGCCCTCGCCGGTCTGCACCGTCACGTTGCCGGCGGCGGCCGAGACGACCGTGCCGCGGATGTGGACCGCCGGATCGGCGGCGAAGGCGGCGCCGCCGGCCGCGGCCCCGAGTGCGAACCAGACGGCGGTGGCCAGCGTTTTCTTGATGAGCGAGAGACGGTTCATGGCGAGGTGACCTCGAAGGGGTGGGATGTCCGGGATTATCGATCGGCGCGGTGCAAGCTGCCGGCGCCCCCCCACGTCGACGAGGTGCGGGCCGGCCGGGTCAGCGCGAACCCCCACGAGACCGGGGACCGCCCCGTCACTGTCCGACTGCCCACGACATCTGCGCAGCCGGTCCGGTCGGCGGTCGATGTCGCATCACGCGCATATCGATAGTCAGGAAGATCGTTTCCCCTCCGCAGGATGCGGCGATAGGCTCGCAGCCTCGCCCACGCTCCCGCCTCCGCACATGTCGACCTCGCGCTCGAACACCCGTCGCCGCCTGCTGCTCGCCGGGGCCAGCGCTGCCTGGCTGGGCGCGCCACTCGCCGCGCGTGCGGCGGCCGACCTCTCCAAGGTCACGCTGCGCATCGGCACCTACAAGGGCCACTGGCGGTCGCTGCTGGCCGCGGCGCAGCTCACCGAGACGCCGTATGCGATCGACTGGCGCGAGCTCAACAACGGCGTGCTGCACATCGAAGCGCTCAACGCCGACGCGCTCGATCTCGGGTCGGGCAGCGAAGTTCCCGCCGTCTTCGCCGCGCGCCAGAAGGCCAACGTGCGTTTTATCGCGGTGGTGCGCGAAGACCTGAACAACCAGGTCACGCTGGCGCGCAAGGACGCACCCATCGGCACGATTGCCGACCTGAAGGGCAGAAGGGTCGGCTACGTCCGCGCCACCACGGCGCACTACTTCCTGCAGAAGCAGCTCGCCGAGGCGCGCTTGTCGTTCCAGGACATCAACGCCGTCAGCCTGACGCCGGCCGACGGCCTGTCCGCCTTCGACCGCGGCGACCTCGACGCCTGGGCGATCTACGGGTACAACGGCCAGCTCGCCCGCACGCGCTACGGCGCGAGGGTGATCAAGACGGGCAAGGGGTACCTCTCGGGCAACTTCCCGGTCTACGCGAACCCGAATTCCGTCGCCGACCCGCTGCGCCACGCCGCCATCGCGGACTTTCTGCTGCGCCTGCGCAAGTCCTACCGCTGGGCCAACGACAACTACCTCGCCTTCGCGCGGGCCCAGTCGGCCGAGACGCGGGTGCCGGTCGGCGACCTGATCGAGCTCTTCAACAACCGCAGCGACGACTACGCGCTGCGCCCCGTCGATGCGCGGGCGATCCAGAGCCATCAGGACGTGGCCGACACCTTCACGAAGATCGGCGTGCTCGACGGCACCGCCGACGTGGCGCCGTTCTGGGATCGCCGCTTCGATGCCGTGCTGCGCAGCGGCGCCGGCAGCCCGGCCTGAACTTCGAGGGGGCGCGCCCCTGAAGCCGCTCGGCGCCTCGGGCAGACCGGTCTTCAGCGCAGTCGCAACGCATTGAAGATCACCGATGCGGAGCTCAGGCTCATCGCCGCAGCCGCGATCATCGGCGAGAGCAACCAGCCGGTGAAGGGGTAGAGCACGCCGGCCGCGAGCGGAATGCCGAGGGCGTTGTAGACGAACGCGAACGCCAGGTTCTGCTTCATGTTGGCGATCGTTTCCTCGGAAATCGCGCGGGCGAGTGCGACGCCGCGCAGGTCGCCCTTGACGAGCGTGACCTGGGCGCTCTGCATCGCCACGTCGGTCCCGGTGCCCATCGCGACGCCGACATCGGCCTTGGCGAGCGCCGGCGCGTCGTTGATGCCGTCGCCGGCCATCGCCACGACCCGGCCCTCGGCCTGGAGTTTGGCGACGAGGGCCAGCTTGTCGGCCGGAACGACTTCGGCATGAATCTCGCCCAGGCCGAGCCGAGCCGCGACCGCCCTGGCCGTCGTCAGGCTGTCGCCGGTTGCCATGACGGTGCGGATGCCGAGCGCCTCGAGCGTCGCGAGGGCCTCGGCGGTCGTCGGCTTGATCGGGTCGGAGACGGCGATCAGCCCGGCAAGCGTCCCGTCGACGCCGAGGTGCACGACGCACGCGCCGTCGGCCCGCAGCGCCTCGGCCTGCGGCGCCATCGCCTCGGTGGCGA
>CAZZWY010000032.1:2746-15514 GCA_964657785.1 uncultured Acetobacteraceae bacterium | reverse complement strand
CCAGCCGGTGCGGATCGGCACGCGGGAATACGTCGACGGCGGCCTGGTCGCGCCGGTGCCGGTGCGCTTCGCCCGCCAGATGGGGGCCGAGCTCGTGATCGCGGTCGACATCTCCGAGGCCCCGGAAGGCGCCCCCACCGGCGACGCGATGCGCATGCTGCTGCAGACTTTCTCGATCATGGGCCGCAGCATCAACAACTTCGAGCTGCGCGATGCCGACGTGGTCGTCCGCCCGCGGCTCGTCGGTGTCGCCGGCACCGACTTCTCGACGCGAAAGCAGTCGATCAAGGCCGGGCGGGAGGCGATGACGGCGCAGCTCGCGGGCCTGCGCCAGCAGATCGCGGCGAAGACACGCTGAGCGCGTGCGTTCCAAACAAAACGGCCCGGTGCGAGCACCGGGCGCTCTAAACAAAATGGCCCGGTGCCCCCCCCGGGCCATAAGGCACCTTGTCGATCAGAGGTACCGAGGAGACAACCTTCAAGAGACCATCCGCCCTCGCAGATGGCTTCGGTCAGACACGGGCCGCAGAGGTCGAGTTCCCGCGACGAACAAAGGTTTACGACTTCGGCGCCGTAGTTGCCTCGGCCCGGATCAGATCAGGACAGGCGCTTCGGCATCTTCGCCGCGACCGCCTGCGACACCTTGGTAGCGTTCGAGCTCATGGCCTGGAAGTTGGCTTCGGCGACGTCGCCGGCCTGCTTGACGGCCTTCTGCACGCCTTCGAAGGCATTGTTCGCCGCAGCGACCGACGACTTCATCAGCGCCACGACGTTTTCCGAGCCGGCCGGCGCGTTCTTGGTCGCGGTATCGACCGCGGCCATGAACTTGCCTTGCGCGTCGGCGGTGGTCGCCTCGGCCATCTTCTGGACTTCGGCGGCGGTCGACGTCGCGATGTCGTAGAGGTGGCGGCTGTACGCGGCGGCCTTCTCGGCAGCCGGCTGCAGCAGGCTGGCCTGGAAGGCGAGCAGTTCCTGCGCATCCTTGACCGACAGGGCGGCCTTGGTCGTCTCGGCGGCCTCGCTCATCGACGAGCGGGCGACCTGCAGGTTCAACTCGACCAGTTTTTCGATGCCTTCGAACGCCTTGCTCGTGAGGCCGAACAGGGTTTCGACGTTGGACTTCTGGACTTCAATCATTTGTTCAGGGGTCAGCATGGGAACTCCATCTTGGATTGGGAAGAACTTCATCGCTGTTGCAACCGATGCTGCACTGCAACATGAGCAAAGTATAACGGCTGAGCCGCAGAAATCAAGCGTTTTGTTGCAGTGCAACATAGGGCGGCTGCGCGACGATTGCGCTCGCCGCGGCAGGGCATTTCCGCCCCGCGCACAATCGTCCGCGAGCCCCGTCGCCCTTCGCTTTCCCTCCTTGTGCCGATGCAAGTCTTCTACGCCGATCAGTTCGTTCTGCCGCTGCCCGCGGGGCACAGTTTCCCGATGTCGAAATACCGGCTGCTGCGCGAACGACTCGAGGCGCTCGAGGGGCTCGACTTCCAGCAGGCGCCCGAGGCGAGCGACGGCGAACTGGCGCTGGCGCACACGCCGGCCTATCTCGGCGCGGTGGCGGGCGGGACGCTGAGCGCGGCGCAGCAGCGCGAGATCGGCTTTCCGTGGAGCGAGGCGATGGTCGCGCGGGCGCGGCGCTCGGTGGGTGCGACGATCTGCGCCGCGCGCTCGGCGCTGCGCGACGGGGTGGCGGCCAACCTCGCCGGCGGCACCCATCACGCGACCGCCGACAGGGGCGGCGGCTACTGCGTCTTCAACGACGTCGCCGTCGCGGCGCGGCTGATGCAGGCCGAATCCCACCGCCTGTACCGCCGTCTGCTGCGCGTCGGCGTGATTGATCTGGATGTGCACCAGGGCAACGGCACGGCGTCGATCTTTCGCGACGACCCGACCGTCTTCACGCTCTCGATCCACGGCGCGCGCAACTTCCCGTTCAAGAAGGAGCAGAGCGATCTCGATGTCGACCTGCCCGACGGCTGCGCCGACTCCGAGTACCTGACGGCCCTCGACGCCGCGCTTGCCGAATTGTGGCGGCGGCATGCCGACCAGCCGCCCGGGCTGATCTTCTACGTCGCCGGCGCCGACCCGCACGAGGGCGACCGTCTCGGCCGGTTGAGGCTCACGACCGCGGGCCTGGCCGAGCGCGACCGGCGCGTCTTCGAGGCCGCCCTGGCGCGCCGCATCCCGGTCGCGACGTCGATGGCCGGCGGCTACGGGCGGGTCGTCGACGACACGGTGCAGGTTCACCTCGGCACCATCCGGCAGGCGATCAAGACCTCGCGCCGGTGGAACAATGCGGCATGACGCCGACCGAGCCGCCCCTGCTTTCAGCGGGCGCCCGCGTCGCCCCGCGGCCGCGCGAAGCGTTCCGCCACTTCAGCCGGATCGGCACGCGCTGGGCCGACAACGACGCCTACGGGCACGTCAACAACGTCGTCTACTACAGCTACTTCGACACGGTCGTGAACCAGTACCTGATCGAGGCGGGCGCGCTCGACATCGCGCACGGCGAGGTCATCGGCCTCGTCGTCGAGACGCAGTGCAACTACTTCTCGCCGCTCGCCTTCCCCCAGGCGGTCGACGCGGGCCTGCGGGTCGCGCGCATCGGCACCTCGAGCGTGCGCTATCACATCGGCCTCTTCGCGAGCGACGCGCCGCTCACCGCCGCGCACGGCCATTTCGTCCACGTCTACGTCGACCGTTCGACCCAGAGGCCGGCGCCGCTGCCGGCGCACCTTCTCGCCACCTTGCAAGGATTGCTGTGACCTCCGACGCCCCCCGCACCCCCGAGCAGACCGCCCTCGTCGACGCCGCGATCGCCACCCGACGGTCGCTGCGCGCCTTCTTGCCGACGCCGGTGCCGCGCGCGGACATCGAGGCGATTCTCTCGGTCGCCGCCCGGGCGCCGTCCGGCACCAACACCCAGCCGTGGACGGTCTACGTGCTGACCGGCGCGGCGAAGACCTCGCTCTCGGAGAAGATCCTCGCGGCCTACGGCGACCCCGCCGAGCGCGCCCGCCACACCGAGGAATACGCCTACTACCCGACCGAATGGAAGTCGCCGTTCATCGACCGGCGCCGCAAGGTCGGCTGGGATCTGTACGGCCTGCTCGGTCTCGAGAAGACCGACAAGGCCGGCATGCATGCGCAGCACGGCCGCAACTATGCCTTCTTCGGCGCCCCGGTCGGCCTGATGTTCACGATCGACCGGGCGATGCAGCAGGGAAGCTGGCTCGACTACGGCATGTTCCTGCAAAGCGTCATGATCGCCGCCCGGGCGCGCGGGCTCGACACCTGCCCGCAGGCCGCCTTTTTGCAGTTCCACCGCATCATCATGTCGCACCTCGGCGCGCCGGCCGACGAGCAGCTCGTCTGCGGCATGTCGCTCGGCCACGCCGACCCTGCGGCGATCGAGAACACGCTTGTCACCGAGCGCGAGCCGGTCGCCGGCTTCGCCCGCTTTCTCGAGTGACGGATCCCTCGGGCGCGACGCTCGGCGCCGCCTGGGGACTGCCCTTCGCCGGGCTGCTGCTGTCGATCGCGCTGCTGCCCGTGCTCGCCCCCGGGGTATGGCGGCGTCATTCGGGGCGGATCGCGATCGGCTGGTCGGCGGCGTTCGTGATTCCGTTCGGCCTCGCCTTCGGCATCGCCGAGACGGCCCACCGGCTGACGCACACGCTGCTGCTCGACTTCGTGCCGTTCATGCTGCTCCTGAGCGCGCTGTTCACAACGGCGGGCGGCATCCATCTGCGCGGCGAGTGGCGCGCCGGCGCCGGGGCGAACACCGCGGTGATGGCGGCCGGGGCGCTGCTGGCGAGCGTCCTCGGCACCACCGGCGCGTCGATGCTGCTGATCCGGCCGCTGCTGCGGGCGAACGCGCACCGGCGCGAGGCGGCGCACGTCGTCGTCTTCTTCATCTTCATCGTCGGCAACATCGGCGGCGTGCTGACGCCGCTCGGCGACCCGCCGCTGCTGCTCGGCTTCCTGCACGGCGTGAGCTTCTTCTGGACGACCACGCATCTTCTCGGCCCGATGCTCTTCCTCGTCGTCTGCCTGCTGGTGCTCTTCTACGGACTCGACGTGCAGGGGCTCCGGCGCGACGGCCCGGTTGCGCCCGCGCCGGCGGGCGCGAGCGGCCGGCCGGGTTTCGGCATCGACGGCCTTGCGAACCTGCTCCCGCTCGCGGCCGTCCTCGGCCTGGTGCTGCTGAGCGGCAGCTGGCAGCCCGACACCGCCTTCGACCTCTTCGGCGTCCGGCTCGGCCTGGCGCAGGGGGTGCGCGACACCGGCATGGCGATCGTGATCGTGCTCTCGCTCGCGGTCACGCCGAAGGGGGTGCGGGCGGCGAACGATTTCTCCTGGGCGCCGTTGAACGAGGTCGCCGAGCTCTTCGTCGGCATCTTCGTGACCATGATTCCGGTGCTGGCGATGCTCGCCGCCGGCGAGGCCGGGGCGCTCGGGGCGGTCGCGAGCCTCGTCAACGGGCCCGGTGGCGAGCCGCGGCCCGCGGTCTTCTTCTGGGTGACCGGCCTCCTCAGCGCGTTCCTCGACAACGCACCGACCTACCTCGTCTTCTTCGGCCTCGCCGGCGGCGATGCGCCGCGCCTGATGCACGAGCTGCCGACGACGCTTTCGGCGCTCTCCGCCGGGGCGGTCTTCATGGGCGCGCTGACCTACATCGGCAATGCGCCGAACTTCATGGTCAAGGCCATCGCCGAGAGCCGCGGCGTCCGGATGCCGGGCTTCTTCGGCTACATCGCCTGGTCTGGCACCATCCTCATCCCGCTCTTCGGGATCGTCAGCCTCGTCTGGTTTCGCTGAACTTTCGGATTTGTCACTCATGCCTGAGCCCCTGCCCCAGCCCGTCCACCCACACCCGCCCGCCGTCCTCGTCACCCGCGCGATGTTCCCGGAGGTCGTCGCCCGGCTGCGCGAGCACTTCGACGTCGAGACCAACGACCGCGACGTGCTCTGGAGCCAGGCGGAGCTGATCGAGCACCTGCAGGGCAAGGCTGGCGCCTTCCTGACCGGCACCCAGACGATCGACACCGCGCTGCTCGACGCCTGCCCGGACCTCCGCGCCGTCTGCAGCATGGCGGTCGGCTACAACAACATCGACGTTCCGGCATGCACCACGCACGGCGTCGTCGCCAGCAATGCGCCGGACGTGCTCACCGAGACGACCGCCGACTTCGGCTTCGCCCTGATGATGGCCGCGGCGCGGCGGCTCACCGAGAGCGAGCACTTCCTGCGCAGCGGCGCCTGGACGCGCTGGAGCGTCGACGGCTTCGCCGGCAGCGACGTTCACGGTGCAACGCTCGGCGTGCTCGGCATGGGCCGCATCGGCCAGGCCATCGCACGCCGAGGCGCGCTCGGCTTCGGCATGAAGGTCGTCTATCACAACCGGTCCCGGCTCGACCCGGCGATCGAACGCGAGCTCGGCGCTCGCTACCTCGCGCTCGACGAGCTGCTCGCGGCGGTCGATCACCTCGTCATCGTCGTGCCGTACAGCGCCGCATCGCACCACCTCGTCGGTGCGCGCGAGCTGGCGCTGATGAAACCAACCGCCACCCTCACCAACATCGCCCGCGGCGGGATCGTCGACGATCCCGCGCTCGCCGCCGCGCTGCGCGACCGGCGCATCGCCGCCGCCGGCCTCGACGTGTTCGAGGGCGAGCCCAGGGTGCACCCGGACCTGCTCGCGCTCTCCAACATCGTGCTCACGCCGCACATCGCGAGCGCCAGCCTGCCGACACGCCACGCGATGGCGAACCTCGCGGCCGACAACCTCATCGCCGCACTCGGATGCGGCCCCGACGCGGGCCGGCCGCCGAGCGCACTGAACCCGGAAGTGCTCGCTCGCGCCTGAGCCTCGCGTGTAGGAGCATGCCCACAGTCGGAGAGGGTCGACGCCGGTGGTTCACGTCCGGGACGGCCCGCAGCATCCCGGCATGACTCAAAAGAAGGCTGGACCGCGGGGCCGGTGGCCCTTCAACCTCGTCGGCGCGTTCGCCGCATGCCTGCTCGCGCTGATCGTGGTCGTCGCCATCTCGGAGGCGCTCGGCTGGCCGTATCTGGTCGGCCCGATGCAGAAGTACGTGGCCAAGGCCCTCGACCGCCGCGTGCTCTTCGCGCCCGATGCGAACACGCCGGCGCATGTCCGGATCGGGCTGATCGGCAGCGTGCGGCTCGATGCCGCCTACCTCGAACTCGGCGCGCCGGCGTGGAGTTCGGCGCCGCACATGCTGCTCGCGCGCGACGCGCGGCTGCGGCTCGGCTACTTCGACCTGTGGCGCGCCTACCAGGGCAAGACCCTGCACATCCGCGAGCTCGAGGCGTCGTCGCTCGATGGGCGAATGGAGCGCACCGCCGACGGCCGGGCGTCGTGGCAGTTCGGTTCGAAGCCGAAAAGCGCGGCGCCGGACGAGCCGTTGAAGCCGCCGACTTTCGGCATCTTGCAAATCGGCCAGGGCTCGATCACCTACCGCGACGCCCCGCTCGCGGTGACGGCCGAGGCGCGCTTCTCGCTGCTCGAGCAGCGGGGCCTGTCGGGGCCGGTCGACCCTCAAGCACCGGCGTCCGCCGCGGCGTCGGCATCGGGTGTCGCCGGCGCCGTGCCGAAAGGCCTGCAACTCCATGGCACGGGCACCTATCAGAAATTGCCGTTCAGGATCGACGTCGAAACGACGGGGGTGCTGCCGATCGTGTCAGAAGAAGCGCGCCGGACCGCGCTGCCGGTCTCGCTCGAGGCGGTGGTGGGGCGGGCCCGCATGAGTTTCAAGGGCACCGCGACCGACGCGCTGCACTTGACCGACTTGAAGGGCACCTTCAGCGTCCAGGGTCCATCGCTCGCTTCGCTCGGCGATCCGCTGAAGGTCACCTTGCCCACCACCGGGGCGTTCGCGGCCGACGGGCTGGTCGCAAAGACGGGCCTGGTCTGGAACGCGGTCGTCAAGAAGATGTCGGTGGGTTCGAGCCGGCTCGATGGCGCGTTCACCTACGACCCGCGGCCGGCGACGCCGCTGCTCTCCGGGCGGCTCGGCGCCTCGCGCCTCGCGCTCGTCGACCTCGGCCCGGCCGTCGGTGCCCCGGCGAAGGACGCCGCCGACAAGTCGGGCGACAAGCAGTCGGCCGACGCCAAAGCGGTGACCAAGAAGGCCGAGAAGGTCCTGCCGGACCGTCGCTTCGACCTGCCGTCGTTGCGGGCCATGAATGCGAACGTGATCGTCGACATCGCCGACCTGGACCTGGGCAGCAACGTGCTCGAGCCGTTCAAGCCGCTGCGCGCGCACCTGATCCTGAACGGCGGTGTGCTGTCGCTGGACGACATCGAAGCGCGCACCGGCCAGGGCTCGCTCGGCGGGAGCCTCCGCCTCGACGGTCGGGGCAACGAAGCGCTCTGGAATGCCGACCTTCGCCTCGACGATCTCAGTCTGCAGACCTGGATTCATCAGAAACGCAGCCGCGAGCAGCCGCCTTATCTCACCGGCAACCTCGATGCACGCGCCCGGCTCGAAGGGCAGGGCAAGTCGACCGCGGCCATCCTCGGCAGCCTGAAGGGCGGCATCCGTCTGAACGTGGTCGATGGGTCGATCTCCCATCTCGGCGTCGAAGCGGCCGGCCTGGACGTCGCCCAGGCGCTCGGCGAGTTCATCAAGGGTGACGATTCGCTGCGCATGAACTGCGCGGTGGCCGACCTGATCGCCGACCGCGGCGTGCTGCGGCCCCGTGTCATGGTCGTCGACACCACCGACTCGGTGGTCTGGGTCGACGGTTCGGTCTCGCTCGCCAGCGAGGCGCTCGATCTGCGCCTGCTGGTCTCGCCGCGCGATTTCAGCCCGCTCGCTTTGCGCACGCCGGTTCGCCTGGAGGGCACGCTCGGCAGCCCGTCCGTATCGCTCGAGATGGGCAAGCTCGGCGGCCGGCTCGGGGCTGCGGCGCTCCTCGCGTTCGTGACGCCGGTCGCGGCGGTCATTCCGTTTTTCGACATCGGCAGCCGCGACGACGCCAAGCGGGGCTCGGCCAGTTGCCACGCGCTGCTGCAGCGCATCGCGAAGGACCCGCGTCTCTCGGCCCCCGGCGTCGCGACGCCGATCTCCGCCCCGGCAACGATTCGGCGCGAAGGCGTCTCGCCGACGACCGCTCGCCCGAGGCCGCTGCCGCGCGGGGCGCCGCCGCCGGTGGTGCGCCTCGGGCCGCCCAGCACGCGTTGACGGCAGTGCGGGTAGGACTCGAACTACAGCGTCGTCTGGCGCTGTCCGGTCTGTGGCGCGCACTGCGTTTCCCATACTGTGGCGACGAATCGTGGGGAGGCGGCAATGGGATCAGGCGATCTGCTGGTGATGATGCTGGCCTTGCCACCGGTGGGCTTGGCGGGCTGTCTGCGGTGGTACGTGGGTCGCGCGGCTCGCGAGCTGGACAGGTTCCGGACCGTGCTGCCGAGCACCGCCGGCGAGGCGTTCGGCCGGCAGGAGCTCGCGGACTCGCTGCCGGCGCGCCACTGAGCGCCGCGTTGGACGCGGCGGTCCGGCGATGCCGGGTCGCTGCCCTGCTGCTGACAGTCGTTGCCTGCGCCGGTGCGCCAACCGCCTTCGCCGAGGCGCTGAGCCGGGCCGACTACCTCGCCCACCAACGTCAGATCCACGCCGACTTCTCGGCCGACCGGCTCGAATGCGACAGACTGACCGGCCATGACAAACGCGTCTGCCTGACCAAGGCCAAGGGCCGCGAGAACGTCGCGCTCGCCGAGCTCGACTACAACGTGAGCGGAACCGCCGCGGACGCGGCTCGGCTCGCCACCGCCCGCGGCGAGTCGGACCATGCGGTCGCTCGTGCGGTGTGCGCGGGGCGCCCTGGCGTCGAGAAGGACCGTTGTCTCAAGGAGGCCGACGCCGCCGGCGCGAAGGCGGCGATCGATGCCCGCGCGCGGAGCGGCGCCCGCCCGTAGCCCGAGCGGCCACGATCTTTGGTTCACGCCTCTGGCGGGCCTGCGATGATCCGGGGCTTGCGGCTTCTGGAGTGGGTGGGTGAAATTCGTCTCCTGTCAGGCATGCCCTCTGCGCGCCATGCCGCTCTTCCTGCGGCAGTCGGCGGATGAGCTCGCGATGATCGAATCCCTGAAGCGGGAGCAGTGCCTGATCCGGGCGGACGGGGCGATCATCCACGAGGGCCAGCGCGACGCCCCGCTCTACACCTTGCTGCAGGGCTGGGCGTTCCGATTCAAGACCCTCAGCGACGGGCGCCGGCAGATTCTTAATTTCCTCTTGCCGGGCGACTTCATCGGCGTCCAGCAGAAGATGTCGGACATGGCGTCGCACGGTGTGCAGGCCTTGAGCGACGTCCTGCTCTGCGTGTTCCAGCGCGACTCGCTCTGGAAGATCCACGCCGGCGCGCCCGCGCTCGGCTTCGGCATCACCTGGCTCACCGCCCAGGAAGAGTCGGTCGTCGACGACACGCTGCTTTCGGTCGGCCGGCGCAGCGCCGAAGAACGGATCGCGAGCCTGCTGGTGATCCTCTACAAGCGGGTAGCCGCCCTGACCCCCGGCGGGGGCGGAGAAGGTGGCGTGCCGTTTCCCTTGACGCAGCAGCACATTGCCGACGGGCTCGGACTCTCGCTGGTCCACACCAACAAGACCTTGCGCAAGCTCGAGAAGCGCGGCCTCTTCCGCATCCGCGAGGGACGGCTCTACCTGCTCGACTTGCACACGCTCGCGCGCATCGCCGATCTGTATGGTGACGGCAGCGTCGCCGCGCGTCCGCTTATCTGACGTGCGCGCGTGAGCCGGGGAGCGAGGCGCGATGTAGGCTCCCTCCGGCCGGTGCGCGTGATGTCCACTGCTGGTGCGGATCAGCGCGAGGCGTAGATTGGGCCGGAATGGAGATCGACCATGATTCATCTATCGCCACCCCTCCGGGCTTACCTGTGCTGGTTCTTCAATGCGTCGCCGACCTGGTTCGACCCTGACGAAGAAGCGCAAAATTCTGTAAAGATTCAGGAGAAGGCCATTACGAGCGGCCCCCGGCCGATGCGGCCGGATCGTACGCCGCCGGTCACTCCGGTACGGCCGCCTCCGTGAGTGCCGCTGCTGGCGCGCAGTCGGGATGTCAGGGCCGTCCTACGGGGCTTTAGGCGTCCTCCCACCGGACGCGGACGATCCGGCCCACTACGGTCCGGAAGAGAGCTCATTAGTCTTCGTTGATCGCGAAACTTGCCGAATGCGGTGAGCAGCGCGTTGATCGAGGAGCCGAATTGAGCAGCATCGAGTCGTCGTCGGGGGAGTGCTCCAGGATCGCTGGTCGCGCCGAATGGCAACGGCAGGCGGTCGAGCGTGAACGCGCGAATCCTGCAGAGCAGCGGGTGCCGGCGCAAGCTTATCGACCGCAGCCGGCGCCGCGACGCCGGGCCGGCGTGGGGTCCAGCCGACACTCGGCGGTCGGCGAAAGCTGCAACAACTGATATCGTCAGAGATGAGGTCGCGAGCCTTCCGGTCGCGCGATCGATACCGAGGCCGAATGGCCCGTCAACCAAGGCCGAACGGCCACCTACCATAAGCCAGGAGCTTCCCCATGCGATCACTGAGTCTCATTGCCGCCCTTTCCCTGAGCGTTGCCGCTCTCGCCGGCTGCAGCAAGAAGGAAGCGGATACGACTGCCGCCCCCGCGCCTGCGCCGGCTCCGATGGCCACCCCGGCCCCGGCGCCTGATGCCAGCGCGTCGTCGTCGATGTCGACGGATTCGTCGGCATCCGGCGCCATGAGCGCTCCGGCGACGCCGGCCAGCGCTCCCTGAGCGTTCGCCCGATCCGTTCGAGATGCCCTGGAGGATGCGAGGGATTCGCTTCTGACAGGGCGGTCGAGACCGAGCAATCTGAATCAGCGATGCGGTCATCGCTTGACCGCGCTTCCAGCGGGAAAATGCCGCTTCAGCCGTTTAGTCGCTCCGGCGGGAATATCGCTTTAACCGCTTGCGTTGTGATCCATCGGTTGGTCGCGCGCCGTCAGGCCGCTCGCTGACGTCCTGTCGGTGTAGATGTCGCGACTTCACCCGCCCGCGTCTTCAGCGCAGCGTGGTCCAGTTCGATGCCGATCGACGCGCCGAGCAGGAATATCTGGCTCGACCAGTACACCCAGAGCAACAGCGCGGCGAAGGACCCCGCGGCACCGAGCGCGGACTGCGTTGCGGTCGTCGCGACATAGAGGCTGATGCCGTATCGGCCCACCATGAAGAGCCCCCCTGCGATCGCTGCGCCCGCAAATGCGTGACGCATCGCGACCCGCCCGTTGGGGAGCCACCGAATCATCAGCGCGAAGAGCACGGTGATGACCGCCCATGACCAGACCGCTTCGACGACCACGAGCAGCGGGGCCAGCAGCGGCAGTCGCGCCGAGGCCCAGTTGAGCGCGACCAGCGACACTGCCTGCGCCAGCATCGCGACCGAGAGCAGGAAGCCGCAACCGAGGACGATGCCGATCGCGATGAGCCGCACCCGAACCAGCTGCCACCAGCTGAAGTCGCCGTCCGACTCCCCGAGCATCGCCTGGAGCGCTGAGCGCAGCTCGATGAAGACACCGGTCGCACCGACCAGCGTCGTGCCGAGCGCCAGCCAGGAGCCGAAGACCGCGGTGGCGGCCTGTCCGGAGACGTGCGACCGCAAGGCGAGCAGGTCGGCCAGCGTCTCGGTTTCGCGTGGTCCGATGAGTCTTGTCACCGCGTCCAGCAACGCCGCCTGCGCCGCGTCGCTGCCCAGCAGCCAGACCATCACGCCGGTGACGACGACGAGCAACGGCGCGATCGAGAACGCGGCGTAGAACGCGACCGCGGCACCCTGGCGCAGCCCGCCGGCCTCGAGGAAGCGCTGCAGGGCCGCCCACAGCAGGCGCAGCCAGCGCGCGGGAAGCGCACTGGACCGGGGAATGAACGCCGGAAGTGCTTCTTCGGCGGTGGAATCGCGGATCGTTGAAAAGCCGGACATGTCGAAAGTGGCTGGGCGAAACGGTAGGTCGTCGGAGAGAGGCTCGACAGCGAGAGTCTCGACGAAGAGAGAAGCGGGCGCGCCGAGCGTCGGTGCTCAGCCTTGCATCAAGCGGGCCAACGGTTGGCCGGCGCGGGCGTGCTCGGCGACGACCTTCATCAGTACGACCAGCGCAGGGCCGAGCAACAAGCCCCACGCCCCCCACAGCGCGCCCCAGAAGACGACGCCGATGAAGACCGCCGCCGGGTTCATTTTCGCAGCCCGCCCCTGCAGCCACGCCGTGACGATCGTACCGATGAGCGTCGACAGCACCACGACGTAGACGGCCATGCCGATCGCTGAGGCGAGGGTGCCGTGGGCAAGGAACGACTCCAAGGCGCCGAGGCAGGTCAGGACCGCCATGCCGAGGTACGGCACGACGTGGAGCACCGCGGCCGTGATGCCCCAGCCGCCGGCATCGGGAAGGCCGGCCCATGCGAAGCCGACCCACACGCCGAGGCCGACGGCGATGTTGGTCACGAGCAGCACGCCGCCGTAGATGCGGATCTGGCGAACGCACTCGGAGGTCGCGCGGTCGGCGCGCGTGCGCAATTCCTCGTCGCTGCCGAAGAGGTCGAGAAAGTGCCGGGCGAGGGGCGCACCGCCGGCGAGCAGGAAGAAGGCGATGAAGAACACGATCGTCAGATCGCCCGCCAGTTTCAGCACCACCCCGGACCCGCTCACCGCCGACTCGCGGAGCGCGACGGTCGCCGACTCGGAAAACGTCGCCAAGCCACTGCCGGCCGCGGCGG
>CAZZWY010000032.1:0-2736 GCA_964657785.1 uncultured Acetobacteraceae bacterium | reverse complement strand
CGCGCGCCGGGATCAGCACGGTCAGGGACGGCAGCGGGCCGTCGCGGACCACCGGCCGGCGCAGCAACCGGGCGTTGACCGCGGCGTGCACGGCCCCGGCCACGGACAGCGCGGTGCCGCCCGGTCCAGCTCAGGCTGACGGGGCTGCGGCGGCCCGCCGCCCGGTCGTCGGCATGATCAGCGGCCGGACGCCGGCGAATCGATCCGCGGCACGGTCGAGCTGCGCGAACGCCACGCGGGCGCGCGTGATGACCGAATCGGGCTCGGGTTCGGCTTCGGAGAGCTCCTGGGCCACCAGGCTGATCATGTCCGGTGCGCGGACGGCGACCCGCGCGAGTTGTCCGCCGAATGCTGCGGAAGCGATGCCGATCGTGCCGACCACGAGCACCATCGTCAAGGTCGCCGCGACGACCCGATTGCGCAGTCCCCGCTCGAGCCAGTTCGCGACCGGCGTCACGAGCATCGCCAGCATCACGCCGGCGGTGAGCGGCACCATGAAGCTACGACCCCACCAGAGCCCGACGATGACGGCCAGGCTCGCCAGGACGATCGCCGCGGTCCCGGAACGCCGCCGGTCCGCGACGCCGAACGCGGCATCGGCCGGCGGGAGCATGTCGTGCCCGTCGCGCCGCACGGCGTGCTCATCGCCGGCCGTCTGCGACACCGACCGCCGGGCCACCTCGGCGGCATCATCCAGCGGTGTCGGCGAGTAGCTCATTCGGGCGGCGGACCGGGATTGAGGCACGACCTGGCGCCGTCGCGCGTCGACTGAAAAAACCCCGCGGTCCGATCGGATCGCGGGGCGCTTCGGGAGTCCTGTCGCCATGTCGCCAGATCACCCGGCGAGCCTGGCTTCCTCGCATGCTCACGGGTCGATCGCGAGCCGGTTCTCCACCCTCGAAACCCCGTCGACACGGCTCGCGAGGTCCTCGGCGAACAAGGCTTCGGCCTCGCTTCGGGCACGCCCTTCGATAACGACCGTACCGTCCACGACCTGGATGTGCATCGCAGCGCCGTCGACCAATCCGGACTCACCCCAGCGAGTTCGAACCGCGCGGACCACGGCAGCTTCGTCGGGGCCCGAGGCGGCCGATTCGCTCGCATGGGTCACCACGAAGCCGGACCCGGTGATCAGCGCGACCCCGGTGAGGGCGGAGGCCAGCAGCGTACGAAGGTGCATGACAGCGGTTCGGGCTGAAGCCGATGAGTTGCTGAAGCCGGTGAGTTGCGCAACCGGCGAAGCGCGAATCAGACCTCGAGCCAGTCCTTCAACTCGTCGGCGTGCTCCTGCTCCTGCTCGAGGATGTGCTCCAGCACGCGACGGGTCGTCGGGTCCTTGTCGCCGATCATCATGATCATCTGGCTGTAAGCCTCGATCGCGACGCGCTCGGCGATCAGGTTGGCCTTGATCATCGCCTTGAGGTCGTTCGACTCGTCGTAGTCCGCGTGGCTGCGCTCGAGGAGAGTGGCCGGCGAGAAGTCCGGTTCGCCCCCGAGCTGCACGATTCGCTCGGCGAGCTGCTCGCTGTGCTCGGTTTCCTCTTGCGCGTGGACGAGAAACTCCTCGGCGATCTTCGGCGAGGCCATTCCCTTGGCGGTGTAGTGATGGCGCTTGTAGCGCAGCACACACACCAGCTCGGTGGCGAGCGAATCGTTCAGGAGCTTGATCACGTCTTCGCGCCACGGTCCATAGATCGGCGTGACCGCGCCGTCTTCGATCGAGCGCTTGGCAGCCTCCAGGCCGCTCTGGTTGAGCACCAGGCGGCCCTCGCGCGAAGTCGGCAGTTGGGTCACATTGTTGTCTTGCAAGTCGGCCATGAAGGCTCCAGTGGGCAGAACGGAAAATTTTGTCGCTTCGAGCCGACGCCGCTAGCTCACCGCGCCGATGCCGAGCAGGGCCAGCACGACGAAGGCGGCGAACAGCACCAGGAACACGACGAAGAGAATCTTCGCGATACCTGCCGCGCCCGCAGCGATGCCGGTGAAACCGAAGAGACCCGCCACGACGGCGATCACGGCGAAGATCAAGGCCCATTTCAGCATTGCATTGCTCCGGGAATAAGGTGTGCCGGACGGCACGGTTCGAAGGATTCCACAAGAATAAGGAGTCGCCCTCGGCATCGCGATCGGATCGCCGCGCTAGTCACTGTAGGACACGGCCGGGCCAAAACCGCACGCTCAAACAGCGCCGCCGGTGGTCGCCGTCGGCGCCAGGGACGCGCCTTCCGCCGCGGCAATCACCCTGGCCGGCGCATCGGGGGCCGCATGCAGGAGAAGCACGTGCACGCTGCCGTCGTCGAGCCCGTTCCACATGAGGACCTCGCCGGCCACAAAGCGCCTGCCTGCATCGCGTTCCGCCGGCGTCAGTGCCGCTTCCCGTGCGAAGACGAAGCGCACCTTGCGACCCTCCCGGCGCAACGTCATGTCGGCCCGCGGCCAGTCGGTCGGCAGGCAGGGCTTGAACGACACCGACTCGCCGTGCTGGCGCAAACCGAACAGGTGTTCGACCGCGCCGCGGTGCATCCACGCCGCCGAGCCGGTGTACCAGCTCCAGCCGCCGCGGCCGACGTAGGGCGCCTCGGTGTACACGTCGCCGGCCATGACGTAGGGTTCGATCGCGTAGCGTTCGCCCTGCGACGGGTTCGCGCTGCGGTGGGCCGGGCTCAGGTGCTTGAAGTAGCTGTAGGCGCGGTCGGCGTTGCCCGCCATCGCCTGGGCGATCATCGCCCAGACGCC
>CAZZWY010000031.1:0-15834 GCA_964657785.1 uncultured Acetobacteraceae bacterium | reverse complement strand
GACTCGATCACCGGCGTCACCTGGATGCGCAGGATCAACGAGCGCTACGGCACGTCGATCCAGGCGACCCGGGTCTACAGCCATCCAACGCTTTCCACGCTCGGCCCCTGCGTCAAGGAAGACGTCGACAAGCGGGTGCCGGTGGCGCCGCCGACGGCACCGGCGCAGCCGGCGCGCGTCGCCGTCGAGGCCCGTGCGGAGATCGCGTCGGGCGCAGGGCCGATGCCCGCTGCGATGCCCCGGCCGCCGCTGCCCGCACCCACCGGCCCCGCGCGCATCGGCAGGAACAAGCTGGCGTCGTGGCGGGAGACCCAGGCCTCACGCGCGGTTGTCGTGACGCCGGCGATGCGGCCGCCGGAGCCGATCGCCGTCATCGGCATGGCCGGACAGTTCCCGATGGCGAAACGGCTCGACGACTACTGGGACAACATCGCCAACGGTCGCAACTGCGTGAGCGAGATACCGAAGGCCCGCTGGGACGTGCTCGCCCACTACCAGGAAGGCGACCCGTCTCCCGGCAAGACGAATTCGCGCTGGATGGGGCACCTCGAGGAATACGACCTGTTCGATCCGATGTTCTTCGACATCTCGCCGAAGGAAGCGATGAGCATGGACCCGCAGCAGCGCGTTCTGCTGCAATGCGCCTGGCAGGCAATCGAGAGCGCGGGCCTCGATCCGCGCTCGCTCTCGGGCAGCCGGTGCGGCGTCTTCGTCGGCTGCGGGCCGGGCGACTATCACCTGCTGTCGCGCGAGCTGCAGACCAGCGCGCTCGGATTCACGGGCGGCGACACGGCCATCCTGGCGGCGCGGCTGTCCTACTTCCTCAACCTGCAGGGCCCTTGCCTCGCGATCGAGACGGCCTGCTCGTCATCGCTGGTCGCGATCGCCACGGCGTGCGACAGCCTCGTCGCGGGCAACAGCGACATCGCGCTCGCCAGCGGCGTCTGCGTGATGAGCGGGCACGAGGTGCATCTCAAGATGGCGCAGACCGGGATGCTGTCGCCCGACGGCAGGTGCTTCACGTTCGACCAGCGCGCCAACGGCTTCGTGCCGGCCGAGGGCGTCGGCACGCTCGTGCTGAAACGGCTGTCGGACGCAGAACGCGATCATGACATCGTGCTCGGCGTCATCCAGGGCTGGGGCGTCAACCAGGACGGCAAGACCAACGGCATCACGGCGCCGAATCCGGATGCGCAGACGCGCCTGGCGCTGGAGGTCTACGAGAAGTTCGGCATCGACCCGGCCGGCATCCAGCTCGTGGAGGCGCACGGCACCGGGACCCGGTTGGGCGACCCGATCGAGGTCGACGCACTGAAGCAGGCCTTTGCGAAGTTCACGCGCGAGAAGCAGTACTGCGCGCTCGGTTCGGTCAAGAGCAACATCGGCCATTGCTTCACCGCGGCCGGCGTGGCCAGCGTCATCAAGGTGCTGCTGGCGTTGCAGCACCGGCAGCTGCCGCCGACGATCAACTTCACGCACCTCAACCAGCATATCGGGCTCGACGACAGCCCGTTCTACGTCAACGAACGACTGCAGCCCTGGAACACCGCCCGCGGCGAGCGGCGGCAGGCCGCCGTCAGCGGCTTCGGTTTCGGCGGAACCAATGCGCATGTCGTGATCGGCGAGTACGTCGCGCCTCTCAGGTCCCGGACTGAAGTACCGGCCTTGACCGAGCACGGCAAGCTGCTCGTGCCCCTGTCGGCGAACACCGCCCCCCAGCTGAAGCAGAAGGCGGCCGATCTGCTGGCGTACCTGTCGGGCGAGGGTCGGTCCGTCGATCTCGTCGACATCGCCTACACGCTGCAGACAGGCAGGGACGCGATGGACGAGCGGCTTTGCTGCCTCGTCGGCGCGGTCGACGAACTGGCCGCGAGCTTGAAGAGCTTCCTCGCCGGCGATCAAGCGATGCCGGGGATGTTCCAGGGCCGGGCGCGGGATCACAAGGAGGCGATGAGCCTGCTGCGCCGCGACGCCGAGATCCGCGACACGGTCCTCGACAAGCTGATCGCCCGGCGCAGCCTGTCGAAGTTGGCGGATCTCTGGGTCAGGACGCTGGACATCGACTGGAATCGGCTGTACGGCAGCACCCGGCCGCAGCGCGTGCCGCTGCCGGTGTATCCCTTCGCCAAGGATCGCTACTGGATCGGCGGGGCGCGTCCGGTGATCGGAAGCGGAGGGGAGGTCGTTGTCGCGCTCGACGCGGACGCGGCCGAGAGCGTGGACTTCGAGGTCTCGACCCGCGGTGAGGAGGGCAACGCGGCCGGCCGCTCTCGCAGCGGAGCTGCCGCCGGTGACGCTGCGGCGCCCGCCAGGCGCCCGGTCGTCAGGGACACGCGGGCGCGGTTGCAGGACGAACTGCGAGAGAGCCTCGCCGAGGCGCTGTTCCTGAAGGCACCGGACATCGACGCCGACAAGCCGTTCATCGAGCTGGGCCTCGATTCGATCGTCGGGGTCGAGTGGATCAACGCGATCAACAAGCGCTACCGGCGCAAGCTCACGGCGACCCGGCTGTACGACCATCCCAGCATCGCCGAGCTGGCCGCCTTCCTCGAGGCGGAGATCGAGAAGACGTCGCCTTCCGTCGCCGAGCCCGCTCCGGCTGACTCGAGCCAGCCCGCCCCGTCGCCATCGGCGACAGATGCCGGCGAAGACGCCACGCCGCATGAAGCCATCCCGCAGGCGCGCCTGCAGCAGGAACTGAAGGAAAGCCTGGCCGAGGCGCTCTTCCTCACGGCAGCCGACATCGCCGCCGACAAGCCGTTCATCGAACTGGGACTCGATTCGATCGTCGGCGTGGAGTGGATCAACGCGCTGAACCGGCAGTACGGCGTGAAGGTCAAGGCGACGACGCTCTACGACCACCCGAACATCGAGGCCTTCGCGTCTTTCCTGGCGGAGGCCGGTGCGATGAGTTCGGCGCCCGCGCCGGCAGTTCGTCAGGCCGCGCCCGCGACGACCGATGCCTTGCCCACGCAGGCCGCGCAGGCCGCGCGGCGCGCCGCGCCGGCCTCGGCCTCGCCCGCGGTGCCCCGACACGTCGGCCCAACAACGCCGGCGAAGGCACACCGCTCCCCATCGGGGGACGACCGGATCGCGATCATCGGCATGTCCGGCCGCTACCCGCAGGCGAAGAACCTGGCGCAGTACTGGCGCAACCTCGTGCAGGGAAGGAGCGCGATCACCGAGGTCCCGCCCTCGCGCTGGGACGTCGACACGCACTACGACCCGGATCCGAAGAAGGACGGCAAGATCTACTGCAAGTGGATCGGCATGCTCGACGACATCGAATATTTCGACCCGCTGTTCTTCCGCATCTCGCCCGCCGAGGCGAAGAACATGGACCCGCAGCACCGCATGTTCCTGGAAGAGGCGTATCGCGCTTTCGAGGACGCCGGCTATTCGGGCCAGGCGCTGGCCCATCGCAAGTGCGGCGTCTATCTCGGCAACATCGGCAGCGAGTATTCGGCATTCGTCTCGAACGCGATCGACATCACCGGGAACAATCCGGCCATCGGCGCCGCGCGCATTGCCTATTTCCTGAATCTGAAAGGTCCCGCGATCTCGATCGACACGGCGTGTTCCGCGTCGCTGGTGGCGATCCACCTGGCCTGCCAGGGCCTGCTGAACCGCGAGACGGACATGGCGCTCGCCGGCGGCGTGTCCATCTACCTCAGGCCCGAAACCTATGCCGGGATGTGCCGCGCGGGCATGCTGTCGCCCGACGGCCTCTGCAAGACTTTCGACAATGGGGCCAACGGCTTCGTGCCGGGCGAAGGCGTCGGCGCAGTCGTGCTGAAGAGGCTCTCGGATGCAGAGCGCGACCACGACGTGATCCACGGCGTGATCCTGGGTTCCGGCATCAACCAGGACGGCCGGACCAACGGCATCACGGCGCCGAGCGTCGCGAGCCAGATCGAGCTCCAGCGCGAGGTGTACGACCGGCACGGCATCGACCCGGCGACGATCGGCTACGTGGAAACGCACGGCACCGGTACCAAGCTGGGCGACCCGATCGAACTGGAAGCCCTGGCCACGGTGTTCGCGGAGAAGACGTCGAAGCGGCGCTTCTGCGCGCTCGGATCGGTCAAGAGCAACATCGGCCATGCCTCCGGCGCCGCCGGCGTGGCGAGCCTGCACAAGGTGCTGCTCTGCATGAGGCATCGCACGCTCGTGCCGAGCCTGAACGTGACGAAGGAGAACGCGCTGTTCGACTTCGCCAATTCGCCGTTCTATGTGTCGCGCGAGACGCGTGCGTGGGAGGCAGCGCCCGACTCGCCGCGGCGCGCGGCGGTGAGTTCGTTCGGCTTCAGCGGAACCAACGCGCACCTCGTCGTCGAGGAGTACATGCCCCCGGCCGCCAGGCACGCGGTGCCCGGCACGCCGGGTGACGAGGGCGTGATCGTCGCGTTGTCGGCCCGCAGCACGGAGCAGTTGCAGCAACGAGCGCGCGATCTGCTGGACCGTCTCCGCCAGGAAGGTCGCACGCCGTCCTTCGATCTCGCCTCGCTCGCGTACACGCTGCTCGCCGGGCGCGACGCGATGGACGATCGGCTCGCCATCGTCGCGCACTCGCTCGATCGGCTCGCTTCGGCGCTCGAAGCCTGGCTCGGTGGCCGGCGCGAGGTCGACGGCCTGCAGTGCGCCCGGGTCGAGCGAGGCGAGGATGGCTCGATGCTGATCGTTCGCGAGCCCGGCATCGCCGACCTCGTGCGCCGATACCTCGACGCAGGCGACCGGGTCGGGCTCGCGCAGCTGTGGACGCGCGGCCTGGAGCTCGACTGGCGTGCGTTGCATCCTGGTGTCGCGCCTCAGCGCATCAGCCTGCCGACCTATCCGTTCGCCCGCAAGCGTTGCTGGGTCGATGCCCCGGGCCCCGCCCAGCCGCTCTCGCCGCCGAACGCTGCAGCGGGCGCCCCCGGCTCGGAGATCCATCCGCTGGTGCACAGGAGCATCCCGGTGCTCGGCCTGCAAACCCATGGCTCGGTGTTCCGCGGCGACGAACCGTTCCTGATCGAACACGCCGGGCAGAAGCTGCTGCCGGCGGCGGCCAATCTCGAGATGGTTCGCGTCGCGGTGGCCCATTCGATGCCGGCGCCGCCCGCGCCGCAAGTGCTCGAACTGCGCAACGTCGCCTGGGGCAGGCCGCTGGCGGTCACCGCAGACAGGCAGGTGAACATCATCCTGTCGCGCAGCCGCAATGAGCACATCGATTTCGAGATCTACAGCTCGCGTCTTTCGGCAGGCGACGCCGCGGACGAGATCGTGCATTGCCAGGGGCACGCCGGATTCGTGAATCCCGGGACTGTCGTGCCGGCCGAGTCCCGCCGACTCGACGATGAGCTGACGCTGCGACTGCCGGCGCCGACAGGCGATCGTCCGGGTCTCTTCATGCTGCATCCGCAGACCCTGCTCCATGCCCTGTCCGCGGGCACGCAGCTGATGGGACGCCACGCGCTGAAGCCGGAGCACCCGGCACTGCCGTTCGCGCTCGACTCGATCAGGATCGAGGCGGCCGGCGAAGGGGAGACGCTGGCCCGAGTCCGCCTCGCGGCCGACGGGTTGGCCCAGCCGCGGATCGTCAAGCTCGACATCGACCTTCACGACCGCAGCGGCAAGGTCTGCGCGCAACTGCGCGGTGTCGCCTACGACGTCTCGCCGAGCCCGGAAGAACAGCTACATGTTCGTGTAGTACTCCCCGCGGCCGACGCGCGATAGAGTGATCTCGCCGCTCTAGACATCAGGCGCCGCCCCACGGGGCACGGCGCGCGGCGGTCCTCGCAGCCCTGCCTTTCCAGCGTGACGCACTTCAGGTGACGTCGCATGGCGGAGCCTTCGCCGTCGCGCGGGAGGCGGGGTTGCGAGGCCGCTCACCCGGCTTCCCTGGCGATCGACTGGATGACTCCAATGCAACTCGCGGACTCTGCTTCACGATCGACATGTTGACTCTCGACGACTCATTGCTCACTGCCGGCGATTCCGCGTCTTCTTCGTGGGTCGCCTGTTCCGATGACGGAGACGGCATCCACTCGATTCGTCTGGCGGCCGGGGCAGACGGCAACACGTTGACGCGGGAGGTGATCGCCCAGCTCGTCCGGGCGATCGACGACGCGGGCCGATCCGAATCGATGAAGATCCTGATGCTGCAAGGGACGGCCGATGCCTTCGCGAGCGGCGGACGGACGCATGGCGACGAGGCCCTGACGCAGGCGCTCTACCGGAAGCTCGCCGGCTTTGCGGCCCCCGTGATCGCCGTGATGCAGGGTGACGCCCTCGGCGCCGGATTCCTGCTCGGCGCGCTGTGCGACTTCATGGTGTGCAGCGAGACGGCGCACTACCGCTACACCGACCCCGAGTCGGGCTTGTTCCCGAGTGCGGAGGAAGTCCGTCTCTTCGATCTCCGCTTCGGCCGGCCGCAGGCATCGGACTTCCTTCTCGAGTCGCGGGTCCGCACGGGTCGCGAGTTGAGGCAGCGGCATTGGAGCTGTCCGATCGTGCCCGCGGCCGATGTCGAATCGCAGGCCCGCCGACTCGCCTCGGCGCTCGCCACGAGGTCGCGCGACAACCTGCGCCTCCTGAAGCAGCATCTTGCCCGCGACGTGTTTGCCTCGGCGACCGCCTTGCGCGCGGTGGGGGCATCGCCGCTCGTCACGCTCAGCGGCGCGGTCGACGCGCCGGTGGCGCCTGTCGGCGAGCACGTCGAGACGGCGGTCCACGCGAACAACGTTCTGAGCCTGCGCCTGCGCGAGCAGAAGATGACGGCCGACACTTCAGCGATCGCCGCGGAGCTGGCCGAAGCGTTCGACGCCATCGGCGAGAACTCGCCGTATCGCGCGATCGTGCTGGCCAGCGACTTCCCGCCGTTCCTTCCCGAAGGCGCGGAGAAGGCGTTGCCGGAGGCGGTCCTGGATCTGTGCCGCGTGCTGCTGAACGCGCCGCTTCCGGTCACGGCGGTGATGAATCGGCAGGTCTCGGGCGGCGGCTGGCTCGTCGCGCAGGCCTGTGACCGCGTCGTGTACGAGCGCGACGGCCGCTACGAGGCCGGCAGCCTGCTGCAGGGTGCAGCGCTGGCGGGGCCCGCCGCACACCTGTTTTCCTGCCGGCTCGGCGGCAATGCGGCACGCGAGATCCTGCTGTCCGGCGCCACGTATTCGGGCGAGGCGCTGCGGCGTCTTTGCGGAGCGGTGCAGGTCGCCGCGGCAGGCGAGGGAACTGCCCTCGCCCTGCACTTGGCCGCATCGTGGGCGGCCTGGCCGCTGTCCGAGATCAGGGCCTGGAAAGCGCACAGTGCACGGGAGCTCCGCCAGGGCATCGAGCGCCTGGGCACCGGCGTCGAGCCGCAGGCCGGTGGTGAAGCGCGAAGCGTCGATGCGCCGACACCGGTCGCACTGAGCTCGAAGGTCGTGTCGGTCACGGCGCACCCGGGCGGCATCGTCGAAGTGGCGATGCACGACCGCGACTCGAGGAACATGTTCTCCGAGGCCTTCATTCGCGGCGTGGAGGAAGCGTTCGCGCACATCGATGCGACCGACGGCTACAAGGTCGCGATCCTCACCGGCTACGACAACTTCTTCGCGTCGGGCGGCACCCGCGAAGCGCTGGTGGCGATCCAGCAGGGCCGGCTGAAGTTCACCGACGACCGGACCTTCAGGCGGGCACTGACCTGCCGCATTCCGGTGATCGCGGCGATGCAGGGACACGCCATCGGTGCCGGCCTGTCGCTGGCGCTCTTCGCCGACCTGCCGCTGCTCAGCACCGAGAGCAAGTACGTCAGCCCGTACATGGACTACGGCTTCACGCCCGGCGTCGGCGCCACGCTGATCCTGCCGCAGCGCTGGGGTCTCGATCTTGCGCGGGAGGCCTTGCTGACGGCGCAGGACCGCGACGGCGGCGAACTGGAAGCCCGGGCGCTGCCGCTGCCCGTGCATCCGAGAAAGCACCTGCCGGAGGCTGCCCTGGAGCTCGCCCAGCGCATCGCGCAGCATCCGCGTGCCGGTCTGGTGCGGATCAAGCACCATCTCAATCGCGAGTTGCGCGAGCGCCTGGACGACATCTGCGAGCGCGAGCTCGCGATGCACGCGCAGAGCTTCGTCGGTCGACCGGGTCCGCTGAAGCGGATCGAGGCGGTGTTCGACCGCAACGCCGGCGAGCCCGCGGCCACGGTCGACAGCCCGGCTGGCGCCGCGTCGGCCCGACCCGTGAACGGGTGCGACGGGGCAGCGTTGCCCGAGATCGCGCAGACGCTCAAGAGCCTGCTGGCGCTGGAACTGCACCTCGAAGAGCACCAGGTCGACGAGCACACGCAGTACGTCGATCTCGGCCTCGACTCGATCACGGGCGTGACCTGGATCCGCAAGATCAACCAGCAGTTCGGCCTGTCGCTCGATGCCACGATCGTCTACGGGTTCCCGACCCTGACGGCCCTCGCCCGCCACGTCGAGTCGCTGGTCGCGAACCGCGACGGGGCCTCGGGCGTGCCGGACCTGGCGCAAATCGAGGCCCGAAAGCCGGGCCGGCAAGCGGCCGCGAGCGCCGGGCCGATCGTCCCGGGCATCGTGCTCGACCCGATCGCGCCGGACGAGTCCGAGCCGGCGCCCCCGGCGGCGCCGCCCCGAGCGGTCGAGTCCTTGTCCGAGGTCGTCGCCACGCTCAGGTGCCTGCTCGCACGCGAGCTGCACCTGGAGGAGCACGAGCTCGACGAACACACGCAATACACCGATCTCGGACTCGACTCGATCACCGGTGTCACCTGGATGCGCAAGGTCAACGAGCGCTACGGACTGTCGCTCGATGCGACCATCGCCTACAGCCACCCGACCCTGACCCGGCTGGCGCGATACGTGCGCGAGGTCGTCGAGCGGCGCGACACGACGGGCGCCACGCCGGATTTCGCGGAACTCGAAACGCGCAAGCTGGGTGCCGCCCGGCCCGCTCGCGCCGAGGTCGTCGTACCGCGCATCGCCCTCGGCGATCTTGCAGCCGCGCCCACCGGCGACCGTTCCGACGCATCGCCCCGGCAGCCCGCTCCGGTGCGCGAGCTGGTCTCGTGGCGCAAGCAGGCGCCCGGTGCCGCGGCGTTGCAGGCCCCGGAGGCTGCCGGGCGGAAGTCTTCGAGCGAGGCCATCGCCGTGATCGGCATGGCGGGCCAGTTCCCGCAGGCGAGGAACATCGACGAGTTCTGGCGCAATCTGGCCGAAGGCCGCGATTGCATCAGCGAGGTGCCGCCCGAGCGTTGGGACCTGGCGACCTGGTTCCAGGCGGGCGAGCCGGTGCCAGGCAAGACCAATTCGAAATGGATGGGTCTGCTGGAGGACCACGACCGCTTCGATCCGCTCTTCTTCAACATCTCGCCGGCCGAAGCGAAGGCGATGGATCCCCAGCAGCGCGTCTTCCTGCAGGCCTGCTGGCAGTGCATCGAGCAGGCCGGCTACAACCCGAAGGCGCTCGCGGGAAGCCGCTGCGGCGTCTTCGTCGGCGGCGCGGCGAACGACTACGGGCTGCTGTCGCGCAAGGTGCAGTTGAGCGCGCACGGGTTCACGGGCAATGCCAGCTCCATCCTGTCGGCGCGGATCGCCTACTTCCTCGATCTGCAGGGCCCCTGCCTGGCGATCGACACAGCCTGTTCCTCGTCGCTCGTGGCGATCGCCTCCGCGTGCGACGCGCTGGCCAGCGGCGCGAGCGCGCTGGCGCTGGCCGGCGGCGTGTACGTCAGCGCCGGTCCGGCCATGCACATCATGACGGCCCAGTCGGGCATGCTGTCGACCGACGGCCGCTGCTTCAGTTTCGACCATCGTGCCAACGGATTCGTGCCAGGCGAGGCGGTCGGCGTGGTGATGCTCAAGCGCTTGTCGGACGCCGAGCGCGATGGCGACATCGTCCACGCGGTGATCCGCGGCTGGGGCGTCAACCAGGACGGCCGGACCAACGGCATCACCGCGCCGAACCCCCAGTCGCAGGCGCAGCTGATGCAGGACGTGTACCGTCGCTTCGGCATCGATGCGGCCGAGATCCAGCTCGTCGAAGCGCATGGCACCGGCACGGCGCTCGGCGATCCGATCGAGATCGAAGGCCTGAAGAAGGCATTCCACTCGCCCGCACGCGAGGGCGGCAGCTGCGCGCTCGGATCGGTGAAATCCAACATCGGTCATTGCCTCACCGCGGCCGGGATCGCGGCGTTCATCAAGACCGTGCTGGCGCTGCAGCACAGGCAGCTTCCGCCGACGATCCATTTCGAGCGGCTGAACGAACACATCCAGCTGGCCGGCACACCCTTCTACGTGAACGACCGCCTGCGCGACTGGACGGCGCCAGGCGCAGCGCGCCGCCAGGCGGCCGTCAGCTCGTTCGGCTTCAGCGGCACGAACGCGCACGTGGTCGTCGCCGAATACGTGAAGCCGGAGCGCGAGACGCCGAAGCGCGACGCCGATTCGCCGCTCATCGTGCCAATCTCGGCGAAGAGCAGCGAACAGCTCAAACAGCGCGCCCGCGATCTGCTCGACTTCCTGCGCGACCGCGACACCCGCTGCCCCACGCTGGCGGACATCGCCTTCACGTTGCAGGTCGGGCGGGAGGCGATGGACGTGCGCCTGGCCTTTCTCGTCGATTCCACGCAGCAGCTGGCCGACCGGCTCGCCGCCTTCGTCGACGGTGAGCCGCGCATCGAAGGCGCCTTCCACGGGCAGGCCAGCCTCGGCAAGGAGGGCCTCGGCCTCGTCAACCAGGACGAGGAGCTCCGGGACAGCGTCATCGACAGCTGGATCGCGCGGCGGCAATTCGCCAAGTTGGCGAAGCTGTGGGCGAAGGGACTCGAGATCGACTGGAACAGGCTTTATCGGGCGGCGAAGCCGCGGCGCATCGTGCTGCCCGTCTATCCGTTCGCGCGGGAGCGCTACTGGATCGACCATCCTGATCCCGTTTTCCATGACGTGACGGCCCCCGGCGGTGCAGCGCTGCCCGCCGTTCCGCCCGTCGACGCGGAGCGCGCGCAGCGGCTGTGCTTCGAGGAGTTCTGGCAGGAGCAGCCTGCAGCCGCCCGCGAAGCGGCAGAGCAGGAGGCTCGCAGGACGATCGTCCTGGCCGACGTCGGATGCGACTGGGTGCCCGGCGCGACGCTGGTCGCCGATCGGTCGCTCGCCATCGCCGACATCCTGCGGCAGGTCGCGCAGGAGACCTCGGATTCGGTTGCCCTCGTGCACGCCTGGGCGATGGGGCGGCGCGACGCCGGCATCCATGCGCTGTTCGATCTGTTCAAGACCCTCAAGGCGAGCGCCACGCGCGTGTCCCACGTCGTGCTGGTCGGCCGCGACGATTCCTCGCAGCGCGATTCCGCCTGGGACCTGGCCTGGGTGGGTTTCGAGCGCTCCGTCAGGCAGGTGCTGCCATCCCTGAAGATCACGCTGCTCTATACCGATGCACCGACCTGTACGCGCGAGCAGGTCGTCGATGCCCTGGGTTGCGGCGGCGTCATCCGCTATCGAGGCGGCAAGCGCTCGGTCCTGTCGATCCGGCCCGTCGATGCCGGCCCGGCCGCCCCCGTCCCGGCGGTCAAGCAGCAAGGCGCCTATGTGATCACCGGCGGCTGCGGCGCGCTCGGCATGAAGTTCGCGCATCACCTGGCACGGGACTACCGCGCCAGGCTCTTCCTGCTCGGACGCACGCCGCTCTCCGCGACGATCCAGCGGCAGCTCGACGACTTGCGCCGGGCCGGCGCGTGCGACGTGCAGTATGCGGCGCTCGACATCGCCGATGCCGATGCCCTGGCGCTCTGGGCGCGGACGCTCTCCGTGCCGCTCTCCGGTGTGTTCCATGCGGCCGGCGTGGACGGCGGGCGGCCGTTCTTCGAGAAATCCGCCGCCGAGATCGATGCCGTGCTGCGCCCGAAGATCGCCGGCACCGTCGCGCTCGACGACGCCTTGCAGGATCAGCCGCTCGACTTCGTCTGCTACTTCTCGTCATCGGCCGCCGTGCTCGGCGATTTCGGCGCCTGCGACTATGCGGTCGCGAACCGCTTCCAGATGGCCTGGGGCGAATTCCGCTGGCGCGACGGCTGCTGCCCGGGCAAGACCGTCGTCGTCAACTGGCCCCTGTGGAACCGGGAAGCGGGGCAGACCGGCGGGATGGGGCCGAACGATCCGGCACGGCTCGCGTTCTATCTCAGGAGCAGCGGACAGGAAGCCCTGGACACCGCCGAAGGTCTGCGCACCTGGCAGCAGCTGATGCAGGTCGATCGCCCGCAGACCCTCGTGATGCGCGGCCAGCCGACGCGGATCACGCAGTTCCTGCAGCGCCTCTACCGCGGGGACGCTTGCGCCGCGGCGGCACCGGCCTCGCTGCCACGCCCGCAGACGGCCGCCCCGCAGGCCGGCGCAGTGGCACTGCCCGAGCGCCTGCGCCGTGAACTGCGGCAGCTCGTCGCCACCAGCCTGGAAATGGACCCGGCCAGGCTCAACGACCGGACGAGCCTCGCCGACTACGGCTTCGACTCGATCAGCCTCTCGGCGTTCGCCAAGCGCCTGTCGAGCCACTTCGCGCTGGACGTCACGCCCGCCTGGTTCTTCCATCACTCGACGATCGAGCAGCTCGTCGAGCATTTCGTCGCCGAGCATCGTGCGCACCTGGAGACCGTCTTCGTCGACACGGGAACGCCGACCGCCGCGAACCCGGCGGGAGCCCCGGCCGTCGCGCCGGCGGCGGCGGATCCGGCGCGCACGGCGGTCCCAGCGCGTGCCGCCGCACGGGCGGGGATGCGAACGAGCCAAGCGGCAGGCGGCACCGAGGACCCGATCGCCGTGGTCGGCATTGCGGGCCGCTTCCCGCGCGCGAACGACGTCGACGCCCTGTGGACGCTGCTGGCGGAAGGCCGCAGCGGCATCGGCGAGATCCCGCGGGCGCGCTGGAACTGGCGCGACTACTTCACCGCACCCGGCCACCTCGGCAACGTGATCAGCACGAACCGGGGCGGCTTCATCGATGGCGTCGACGAATTCGATCCGCTGTTCTTCGAGGTGTCGCCGGCCGAGGCCGAGGAGATGGACCCGTCCGAACGCATCCTGTTGATGGAGGCGTATCACGCGATCGAGGACGCCCGGATCTCGCCAGCCACGTTGCGGGGCCGAAACGTCGGCGTGTTCGTCGGCATGGAGGAGAGCCAGTACGGCCTGATCACCGAGGTGCCTGGGGTCACGACCATCGGCGCGGCGATGATCTCGTCGAGGCTGTCGTACTTCCTCGATCTGCACGGGCCGACGATCGCGACCAACACGGCGTGCTCGTCCGGGCTGGTCGCCCTGCACCAGGCCGTTGCCAGCCTGCGCCTGGGCGAGTGCGAGTCGGCGCTGGTGGCGGGCGTCTCGCTGAGCCTCTCGCCCAAGGCCTGGATCAAGATGAGCGAGGCTCGCATGATCTCGCCCGACGGGGAGTGCTTCACCTTCTCGAAGCAGGCCAACGGCATCGGCGTCGGCGAAGCGGTCGTCGTGCTGATGCTCAAGCCGCTCTCGGCGGCGCTCGCGGACGGCGATCCGGTGCGGGGCATCGTCAGGGCCAGCGGCATCAATTTCGACGGCAAGACCAATGGCGTCACCGCGCCGAACGGGCGCATGCAGGCCAGGCTGATCGAAGACCTCTACGCCGCCAACGGCATCGACCTCCGCGACGTGTCGCACATCGTCTCGCACGGCACCGGCACGAAGCTCGGCGATCCGGTCGAGATCACCGCGCTGAACCAGGCCTTCAAGGCGCTCGGCCGGCAGCAGCGGTCGACCACAGCGCCCGCAGCGCGTTGCGCGCTCACCAGCTGCAAGCCCAATCTCGGCCACACGATGGCGGCCTCGGGGCTGGTCAGCCTGGTCGCGCTCCTGAAGGGCATGGAGCACGGCAAGATTCCCGCGAGCCTGCATTGCGAGGAAGAGAACGACTACATCGACTGGCGCGACAGCCTCTTCTACCTCAACAAGACGACGCGCGACTGGCCGGCCGAGGGCGCCCGCCCGCGCCTGGGGGCGGTGAGCGCCTTCGGCCGCAGCGGCACCAACGCGCATGTGGTGATCGAGCACTACCGCCCTCCGGCGCCGCCCCGGCCCGGCGGGCGGGTGACGGCAGAGGGGCCGGCGCTCGTGCCGCTGTCCGCCTGCGCGCTGCCCCAATTGCAGCAGAAGGCGCGCGATCTGCTGGCGTTGATCGGCCATCCCGAGCGGCCGGCGCTGGCCGAGCTCGCCTACAGCTTGCAGGTGGCGCGCGAGCCGATGGCCGTGCGTGCCGCGTTCGTGGTGGATTCGATCGAGCAGCTGGCCCGCGAACTGGCGGCCTACCTCGCCGGGTCACCGACCTGCGGCCACGTGTTCGAGGGCACGGCCCGACACGCGAGCCCGGCGGGCGTGGCGCGCGACATCGAGGAGGACGTCGAGCGAAGCATCGCCGCGCGCGACCTCCATCGGCTCGCCCGATGCTGGTCCGAAGGCTACGAGCCGGACTGGAACCGGCTCTACGGCGAGCAGCGGCCGCAGCGCGTCGGCTTGCCGGCCTATCCGTTCGCGAAGGAACGCTACTGGATCGATGCCGCGCCCACGCATGACGACGCCCAAGAGGACGTTGCCGGCCTCGCCGAGCCGGGCAACGACATCGAGTCGATCGAGGACGTGCTGGACAGGATCGACGCGGGTTCGATCGAACTGCATCAGGCCGCCGCGTTCCTGAAAACGATCGCGAACTAGAAGAAAGAAAGCGTCATGGTCGATTTCGTCGAATACGTCATTTCGGAACTGTCGAGCAAGCGGCTGTCGAAGGCCCACGCGCTGGCGCTCATCACCGAGTTCCGTTCGCGCCCGAGAGGCGCCGCCCGCGCCGACGTGATCCATCCGCTGCTGCACCGGAACACGTCCGACCTGACGCGGCAAAGCTACGCCACGACGTTCGACGGCAGCGAATTCTTTCTGCGCGACCATCGCGTCGACGGGCGCAAGGTCCTGCCCGCCGTCGCCTCCCTGGAGATGGTGCGCTGCGCGGTCCGGCAGGCGATGCCGGCGGCCGCGGAGGCCGCCATCGAGTTGCGAAACGTCGTCTGGGCGCAGCCGATCGTCGTGGCCGGTCGGGCGGAGGTCAGCGTGACGCTGTCTCCGACCGCCGACGGCATCGATTACGAAATCTGCAGCGTCGACACCAGCGCCGATGGCAGCACCCGGGAGATCGTGCATTCGCGCGGCCTGGTCCGCATCGGCGAAGCGGCGGCGCCGGCCCGGCTCGACGTGGCGCAGCTGCGCGCCCGCACCGCGCACCGCCCGCTCGACGCGTCACGCGTCTACGCGGCCTACGAGAAGATGGGCATCGCCTACGGTCCGACGCACCAGGGCGTGACGACGCTCCACCGGGGCGATGGGGAAGTTGTAGCGCAGCTGCGACTGCCGGCGACGGCCGAGGGGACCCTGGCCGACTTTCGACTGCATCCGAGCCTGATGGATGCCGCGATTCAGTCGGCGATCGGCTTCATCGACGACATCGATGCCTTGCCGGACCGGCCGAACCTTCCCTTCGCGCTCGACTCCGTGCGCGTGCTGTCGGCCTGCATGCGGGAGATGTTCGCCTGGCTGCGACCCTCGGCCGGAAGCGCGCCGGGCGACAGCGTGGTCAAGCTCGACATCGACCTGTGCGACCCGGCCGGCCAGGTCTGCGTGCAGATGCGCGGCTTCACGTCGCGCATACTCGGTGCCCGCGCCGCAACCGGCGTGCTGTATGCGGCGCCGGCCTGGGAGCCGCGCCCGATCGGCGCGACGGCGGGCGCTTCACCGCGGTTCGAGCGGCGCCACATCGTGCTCTGCGGCGCGCCTGCCGAGCAGGCCGACGTGC
>CAZZWY010000030.1:5671-15937 GCA_964657785.1 uncultured Acetobacteraceae bacterium | reverse complement strand
TCCCTTGCCGGTGAAGTCCGCGAGTTGCGCCTGGC
The DNA here is from genome assembly GCA_964657785.1 of uncultured Acetobacteraceae bacterium. Taxonomy (GTDB): domain Bacteria; phylum Pseudomonadota; class Gammaproteobacteria; order Burkholderiales; family Burkholderiaceae_C; genus LMDS01. The sequence goes on along the minus strand of CAZZWY010000030.1, from coordinate 15,902 downwards.
GGTCCTCGCCGAGTTGTTCGGCCCACAAAAGCAGGAACTCGCGCACGCCGGTGTCGGCTTGGGACAAAGCGGCGTGCATCTCTTGAAAGTTGGTCATTTGTTGATTCTGAGTTGATTGGATTGCGTGGGTAGAGCGGGAAAATGTCCAGTGACGACAGCGACTTAGACCGGGAATGGTCATTTGAATAACGTTCAAAAAGGCGATCTTTTCTGCGCGTGGGGGAACCTGAGGTTTCCGACATGCGATCGGCGTGGACTTTCATCCCACCCCCCCATCACCGCGTTTGGGAAGACTCGGGAGCAGTTCCCCGTTTGTTTCTTCACGTGCGCGCATGTGAGAAGAGTTACGGGGAAGTGCTCCCGTGGGTTCCCAACTCACCATTGCCGATCCGTTGTGGCGAGTCCGACACCGACGTATCGCTTGCCGTCGGCCACCACGCGCCGGTATCGCCGCTCCATCCATTCGCCCCATCGCGTCTGCGATAGCGGGTGCTCGCCACGTTCGCGCTTCCACGCGGCGAAGTCGGCATAGAGCACACTTGCCTTCGACCAACCGCGTCCGCTGCGACCGTCATCGGGCAGAAGCACGCAGCGCTCGGCGATCCACTGGTCGAGCGTCGACTGCGAGTCGAGGTAGTCGCGGGTAGTGGCCTCGACGCTGGCGCAGCGCTTCAACGTGCCCGACACGCGCCAGCGCTGATGACCGCGGATCAGCCATGCGAGGATGGCCGGCGCTTCTGCTCGCAGCTTCTGCGGCATCAGCGGATCGAGGTTGCCCTTCTCGGCCGAAAACATCGCCGAGAAGGGCACGATGTGAAGCCGCGCGGCCATCGCCGGGTCGACGATCCGCAGCATTGGCCGGTGGTTGCCGTAGATCAGGTGCTTATGCGTGCGGCGGAACGTGAAGAAGTCTTGGCGCATGAGCCGACCGGTCAAGGTGCTGTCGCCGGTCAGTTCCTTGACGCGCGCTTCGTTCCAGTGCTCGCCCTCGCCGATCTCAGACGACACGGCCAGCCTCAACCCGCGCAGGTTCGCGACTTCGGTCGGGTGACGGCTACCGTGCTCGTCGGCCATGAGCGTTTGCACCGGCACCGTCTTGGCGTAGTCGCCGAGGATGTCCGCCACGGTGTCGCCGAGCGTGTTCTCCCATTGCGGCCGGGGCCGAACCAGAACATGAGCCAGTGATCTTGCAGCGCGCCCGACAGGCACGCGCCTAGCGCAGTCTGCAGGTACTCGATGAGGTCAAGGTCTTCGCAGGTGACTTGATACAGGAACGTCTCGAACGTAGACGCGCTTGCCACTGAATCCGCGCCGACCGACGTGATCTTCGTGATGAGGTCCTCCCGCCGGTGCTCGCGCTGCGAACCGTCGAGCAGGTTGATGGTGCCGGTCGGCGTGTTCAGTAGCCATTCGTTGGCGTCGAGCTGGTTCGCACGGATAACTATTTCCGCTTCGACCGTCGCCAAGTCGAGCACGGCGTCGACGGTCCGCTTGGCCTGACAGCGCAGCGCAGCGCGCTCACAGGACGCTTCTTCCCCGAACAGGGGGTCATGGCGGGCGAACTCAGCAAAGTCGTCGCAGAGGCCCTTTGCGGCCAGTCTGGCGCGGCCTTCCACGTCCGGGGCCCAACGGCTGCCGTCCCAGGCCAGCCATGAGCCCCATTCGGGCACGTAGCGGAACTCGTCGACGAACCGCGAGGCGAACTCGCGCGACATCGCCGTCTCGCCGTACTCGACCGGCAGGCCGTTTCGCGTCGATCGGGGCGGCTTCGCCTTCTTGGGTCGCGGACGGCTGTCGAGAACGGCGCCGGCTCCGCCGTTCTGCTCGATCGCGTCATCAAGCGCCGACAAGGTATCGCGCTTCAAGCGGTCACCTCTTCGCGCATCATCGTAATCCTCGCGGCCGCCTTCTTCAGGCGCTCCCGAGTCGCTTCGTCAAGCGCGTCGCCGCGGGCCATGTCGGTGGCGCAGAGCACCGTCAGGCTCGTCTCGAACTCCAGCAGTTCGAGCGCCTGCCCAGCGGTCAGCAGCCGGCGGCGCTTGATCGGTGCGGTTCCGTGGCCCGGTGCCTGCGGTCTTGCGGGGAACAGGTCGGCGAGGTCAAGCCCGAGCCCGGCCGCGACTTGCTCGACGCTGCATCCGTGCCAGCACCGCAGTAGAACCGCGCCGTTGTCGCCGACCCCGACGGACAACGCCGAAGGGTTCGTGCCGCCGTGACCGGGGCAGCAAGCGCGCCAGCGGTCGGCCGCGAACTCGCGCAGCCGGAACGGTTCCAACTTGCCGAGCACAAGGTCAATGGGTCCGCTCATTCCGGCGTCGCCTCCATGCGTCCGGCGAGCGCTTGGCGCAGCTCCGTGCGCAGGTACTCTTCCACCCAAGCGCGGTGCTTCGGCCACTCGCGCCCGTGGCGACTCTCGGCTGCCGCTAACTCACGTTGGAGCCACCCCACTGCGGCGGCCGGGGCCTCTGCGGTCATCATGTCGGCGACGTTCATTCCGAAGCCGCCCCGGCGCGTTCGAGGAAGCGTTCAACCTCGTCGGCATCTGCCAAAACTCGGACGAGGCCGAACTTGGCGATGAAGTACCGCTGTACGCCGTCCGCGGCGTCTGAACGCCAGAGCTGATAACCGGCCAGTGCGGCCTTCGCTGCCAGTGTCGTCCAGCCCTTGCGCGCGGCGTCGAGGTCGATGACGGCGCTCATGCCGACACCTCATCGGCAGTGCGCTCAAACGCCTCGATAGCGTCGACTCGCCAGTAAGGGGTGCTCGGGCCGAACGGATATTCCGGCTTCGGGATCAGCCCGCGGTGCAGACGATCGTAGAAAGTGCTGTTCGGCATGCCGCCCCAACGCTTCCGCAGCGTGGGGCCCCGCAGCCATACTTCCTGAGTCCGTTTGTCGTTCATCGCATCCCTCCGTGATTGGATGGATGAACTATTGGCTACCCTCCCGGGGCGGTAAATACAAAAGGGCTAATCGGTTTTGGACTTGCGTCGGTTCCTCGCAGCCTTGGTTTCCGGACTGCGTAAGCCCAACTCTTTCAGATACCACTCTTTAAGCGTCCGCCCGCTTGGCGGTTTCTTGCCGGGCTGGTCTTGCAAGAAGTTCTGCTTGAACTCTTCGGCAAGTTCTTCGAAAAGCGCAGTGTCAATCGCCTTCCCTCCCGACGCAAGATCTACCACCCGGTGGTAGATCGCCGGGGAGAAATTGAGTCGACGAGCTTCCTTGTCGGCCTGAGCTGGCTTTCGTCGTTCAAGTCCGAATACGGATTCAAGCGTCCGCTTCCCCTCGAACGAGGACTTAAATCCCAGTTCAAGTTCCCCCACTAGCCATTCAGGGCAGGGCCGTCCCGAGTGGGCCCAATACATAAGCACGTCGTACAACGTGCGCGAGCTCGCGTAGTAGGCAACAAGTTCGCGATTGTCAGTGTGACGATTTTCCGTGTCGCTCATGTCACTAACGATTTCCGATAAGTTGGAGTTTGGACTGCCCTACTCCAAGGGCAGGGAAACTACGCCAGGCGGGGAGGGAACCGGCTTTGCGCCTGAGCTTACAGCGCCCTCCCGGCGGGACGTTGGCGGTTGTAGGGGGCCACGTCTCCCGACGGCGGCCTTTTGCTTTTGGGCATCAGCCCGCACGCAGACGAGTTTGCAGCGCCTGCCATCCGCGTTGAGCCGCGCGGGCGTGTCGCATCGCGTCTTTGCGCTGCGGCGGCTCAGCAGCGACGGTCGCCGAAACACGGCCATCGTTCCAAAACGAAACCCACTCCTGAAGGCCCGCCCGGTCGGTAAAAACGTGCCTCACTATCCCCTTCCATGCCATTGCCCAAGCATACTGAACGGCCAGCGGCTTGATATGAAGCGGCACGACGAACGCCATTGGGGGTTTGGCGTAGTGGGCGCCGTCCGCCGGCCACTCGTCGAGATCAAACACGGCTTTAGAAAGGTCGATGACGGCCACCCGCGCGCCATACCAGGCGACTTTCTGCGCTAGCCACGCGCAAAGTACGGCCGTTGCGGCGAGGTTGAGCGTTCCGTTGAAAAAGACCGTCAGCAGACCACCGGAGTAGGTGTGGTGGACTTGAAACATGCCCGCCGGTAGCGGGTCAACCTGAGCGGCTTCTAGTTCGTCGGCGAGCTGGCGCGCGAGCGCTGCCGTAGCACCTCGCCGAGTTTGACGCGCGGGTTCTGGATCGGCGGGGGGTTTCGCGGTTAATTTTCGGTCGTTACCATACCCGATAGCCATTTGCACTTCTCCTTGGGTTGTGCCATTGGTCAGGGCTCGGTCGCTGCGCTAACAGCTTCCGAGCCCGCTTTTGCCGGTGGCCGACCGGCGGCGGTATCTCAGGCGGCTTTCGCCCTCCCTTGAATCGGTATTACCGTTGCCGGCGCTGCAGTAGGGGCGGCGCAGTAGTTCGCCCACTCGGTCATCAGCGCAGTGCGCTTCTCAAACAGGTCGCCGCGCCGGTAGGCGGCTTCGACTTTGTCGCCGATCGCGTGCGCGAGCGCCATTTCGGCCACGTCGCGCGGATAGCTGGTCGTCTCGGCACACCAGTCACGGAACGTCGACCGGAATCCGTGCGGAACGACGTCGGTCCGCTCCATTCGGCGCAACACCGCGATGCACGACATGTTGCTGAGCGGCTTGCCCTTGGCACCCGGAAACACTGGCGCCGCCGCATCGCCGGCCGGCAGGCTACGTAGTAGTTCGAGCACGGGCGCACTGAGCGGGACGCGATGTTCGCGGCCGGCCTTCATGCGCTTGGCCGGAATCGTCCAGACCGCACCATGGATGTCGACCTCGCCCCACGTCGCGCCGATCGCCTCGCCGGTCCGGCATGCCGTCAGGACGATGAATTCGAGCGCGCGGGCCGCAGTGCCGGCGCGCGTCCGCAAGTCGCGCAGGAACGCCCCGACCTCGGTGTACGGCAGGGCGGCATGGTGCTCGACCGCGGACACCTTCGCAGGCTTCGGCAGCGCCTCGCTCAGATGTCCACGCCACGCGGCCGGGTTGTCGCCGACGCGGTAGCCATGCACCGTCGCCCACCCGAGCACCTTCTCGATTCGGCCGCGCACACGTACCGCCGTCTCGGTCTTCGTCGTCCAGATCGGCGAGAGGATGCGCAGCACCATCTCGGTCGTTACTTCAGCGACCGGAACGGTGCCGATGACCGGGGATGCGTAGGTGGCGAGCGTCGCCCGCCACTGGTAGCGGTGCTTTTCGTTGCGCCAGCCGCTCGCATTGGCCGCAATGAACGACTCCGCGGCCTTGTCGAAGGTGATGACGTTCGCGTCTGCCAGCCGGCGCGCGACCGTGGCAGCGCGCTTTGCCTCGATCGGGTCTACCCCATCGGCCAACTGCTGGCGCTGCGCCTTGGCCCGTTCCCGGGCTTCGGCGAGTGTGAAGGCTGACAAGCTGCCGAGCCCCATTTCGCGTGGCCGGCCGTCGAGCTTGTAGCGGAATACCCAGGACTTCGAGCCGGACGGGCTGACCTGCAGGTACAAGCCAGCGCCGTCCGGGTGATAGCCGGGCTTTTTCAGCCGAGCCACCCCGAGCGCCGTCAACCGCTCTACCGCCCTTGCCATGACCCACTCTCCTACCCACGCCGATGCGTTGGATTCTGGTGGATTGGCCTGGACGAGTCAAGACGGCTAGCGGGTCATTTCACCTATGAGAAATCAAAGAGCTGAACAGCGCTGGACGGCCTTGGAAGCTGGATTCGAACTCCACGCCTTCCGCCACGGCCGCCGATCAGGGTGGCGGAACGAAAACGATTTCCCGCAGTGCTACCCCTCACAGCCACCGGGATGCACGCCAGGTCGAGCAGCGGGGACGGCGGGCGGTTTCCAGCGTGTCACAGCTGGCGGACACGAAACGCGCGTTGACCGGGGGCGGCCATGCCAGCGCCTCGCGTCGCGGCGCTCGTGGCAGAAGCGCCTCGGAACCGCGCGGTTGCTGACGTCCGCGTCACTCGTCGCGCCCCGCGGTCAGCCCGAACACCGCCAGCAACGACTGGAAGACGTTGTAGAGGCTCAGGTAGACGCCGAGCGTCGCGGTGATGTAGTTGGTTTCGGTGCCGTCCTGCACGCGCTTCAGGTCGTAGAGGATGAAGGCGGAGAAGATGCCGATCGCGATCACCGACAGCGTGATCATGAGCGCGCTCGACTGGATGAAGAAGTTGGCGGTGCCGGCGACCATCAGCATCACCGCGCCGATGAAGAGCCACTTGCCCATCGCCGACAGGTCGCGCTTGATGACCGACGACAAGGTCGCCATGCCGAGGAAGATCACCCCGGTGCCGGCGAACGCCGTCATCACGAGCCCGGCGCCGTTGGCGAGGCCGAGCACCGTGCCGATCATGCGCGCCAGCATCACGCCCATGAAGAACGTGAACCCGAGCAGCACCGGCACGCCCGCGGCCGAGTTCTTCGTCTTCTCGATCGCGAACATGAAGCCGAAGGCGCCGACCAGGAAGACGACCAGGCCGATCCCCGGCGACATCGCACGGGCGATACCGGTACCGAGGCCGATCCACGCGCCGAGCACGGTCGGCACCATCGACAGCGCGAGCAGCCAGTACGTGTTGCGCAGGACGCGCTGGCGTGCATCGGCTTCGGCGTGAAGGTGGGCGCCGCGCGGCGGCTGGAGGGTTTGAAGCGGGTTCATGTGGAATCCTCGGGTAGACGATGAGGGGAACGATAGGCGCCGGGATACTTCGCGTAAATTCGAATTCCGTGAGTAATGGCATCGGGAAAACCGCATGATCCCGGACTCGTGCCAGCCGCCGCAAGGACATGGACTTCAAGCACCTCCACTACTTCTGGGCCACCGCGCGCGCGGGCGGGGTGATGCGCGCCGGCGAGCAGCTTCACATCACGCCGCAGACCTTGTCAGGGCAGATCAAGCTGCTCGAGGAACGCCTCGGCTGCGCGCTCTTTCGCAAGAGCGGGCGCCGTCTCGAACTGACCGAAGAGGGCCGAACGGCGCTCGGCTACGCCGACCAGATCTTTGCGCTCGGCACCGAGATGGAAGCTGCCATCGGCAGTTCGGGCAGCGGCCGACGCACCCTCGATTGCCGCGTCGGCATCGCCGACTCGGTGCCCAAATCGATCGCATATCGGCTTCTCGAGCCGGCGCTCGACGTGCCGGAGGCCGTCCGTCTGATCTGTCACGAGGGCAAGTTCGAGGACCTGCTCGCGCAACTGGCGATCCACCGGCTCGACCTCGTGATCGCCGATGAACCGATGCACCGGCAGATGAGCGTGAAAGCGTTCAACCATGCGCTCGGGACGACGGCGATGAGCTTCTTCTGCACGCCCGCGCTGATGAAGACGCTGCCCGGCGATTTTCCGGCCCGGCTCGCGGGGGCGCCGATGTTGATGCAGGGGACGTCGTCGGCAATGCGCAAGCGCATGGAATTGTGGTTCGCCGAGCATCGCCTCCGGGTCCATACCGTCGGCGAATTCGACGACGCCGCCCTGATGCAGGCGTTCGGCCGGGAGGGTCGCGGCGTCTTCATGTCGCCCGCGGTGCTCGAGCGCGAGACCTGCCGCCAGTACGGCGTCGAGGTGCTCGGACGGACGGAAGAGCTGGTCGAGGAGTTCTTCGCCGTCTCGGTCGAGCGACGCATCACGCACCCGTGCGTCGCCGCGATCACCCAGGCGGCGCGCGGCACGCTCTTCGGCGGATGACCGTCAGGCGCGTGGGCACCCGGACTCGGCGTCCGAAAGCATTCCGCCGATCGAACATCGCGCCGAGGCGGAGCCGCGCCGCCTGCGCTGCGAAATTTCGCAGGCGCTTCGCTGCGGCGGCTCAGCCCCCGTCGAGGAACGCCTGGACCGGTTGCAACGACACGTCCGGCACTTCCTCCTGCGGCACATGGCCGGCATCGTCCAGCGGGACGAGACGCGCGTTCGGCAGCGCGCGCAGGTAGTCGGCGGCGTTCGCGAACGGGATCAGCCGGTCCTGGCGGCCCCAGAGCAGCAGCGTCGGCGCACGGATGCGGCGCAGCAGAGGCAAAGGGTCGACGAGGACCGTTTGCTCCATGCGGGCGATGAGCGCGCCCCGCACGCCCGGCGCCAGCAGCAGATCGTGGTAGCGCGTCAAAGTCGCCTCGGTCAGCCGCGCCGGCTCGGCGTAGGCCGGCTCCAGATTCTTCCGCAGGAGGGCCCGCGGCAAGGCATATCGCATCAGGCCGAGCACGGCCGGGACCTTGGGCTTGCGGCCGTACTCGAACCCGGGGCTCGCGAAGCCATCGGGCGACACCAGCACGAGCTTGTCCACCCGCTCCGGGTGCGCGGCGGAGAAGCGCCAGGCCAGCCGGCCGCCGATCGAATTGCCGACGAAGCTCGCATGCGGGACACCGAGCTCGTCCATCAGCGCGAGCACCAGGCGCAGGCTGCGCGGGTCGCTGTAGTCACCGGTCGGGTCCGGCAGGCTCAGCCCGGAGCCGGGCAGATCGAAGCGGATCACCCGGTGGCGGGCGGCGAGCTTCAGCGCCCACGGCTCCCAGGTGTGCAGGCTCGCACCGAAGCCGTGAATGAGGATCACCGCCGGCGCGTTGCGGGGGCCGGTATCGCGCACGTGCAGCACGGTGCTGCCAACGCTGACGAGGTCGTCCGGCGAGGCGAGGTAGTCCCGCTGCAGCGCGACGCGGTCCTTGTCGGGCGTCCAGAGCCAGAGCAGGGAGGCGACCAGCGCACAGACGACCACCGCGCCGGCGCCGGTCCAGACCCACTTCGCGGCCATGGTCGACGTGACCCGGGACGCTATGCCAGCGGACGGGGCCCGGCCCCGAAGGCGACCCGGTCGGACCGCGAATAGACGACGAAATCGTCCTGCCGCGCGAAACCGACGAGCGTCAAGCCCAGCCGGTCGGCCGATGCCACCGCGAGCGACGTGGGTGCGGAGACCGCCGCGAGCAGCCCGACCCCGGCCGCCGCGGTCTTCTGAACCATCTCGAAACTCGCCCGGCTGGTGATCACGACAAACCCGGTCGACGCGTCGATGCCGCGCGCCGCCAGCGCGCCGACCAGCTTGTCGAGCGCGTTGTGCCGGCCGATGTCTTCCCGAAGCGCCTGGACTTCCCCCGCCACCGAACACCATGCCGCCGCGTGGACGGCGCCGGTTTCCTTTTGCAGGGCCTGCCCCGCGGCGAGCTCGGCCATCGCTCGGGCGATCGCACCCGGCACGACGGACACCACCCCGGTGAGCTCCGGCAGGTCGCGCACGACCTGCGCGAGGCTCTCGGTGCCGCAAAGGCCACATCCGGTACGGCCGGCCATCGAACGGCGCCGTTCCTTCAGACGCGCGAAGGCGGCACCCGACACCTCGAGCCGCAGCGTGATGCCGAGCGCCGAGACGTCTTCCTCGACACCGTAGAACTCGTGCCGGCCGTCGACGATTCCTTCCGTCAGCGCGAAGCCGAGTGCGAAATCGGCGAGGTCGCCCGGCGACGCGAGCATCACGGTGTGGGAGAGGCCGTTGAACTCGAGCGCCACCGCCACTTCCTCGGCAACACGGTCGATCGCAGCGAATTCGATCTGCCCGCGAAGGCCACGGACGGGCAGCAGACGCGCGCCGAAATGCGGCGTCACGGCGACGTCGCGCGGATCAGCGGCGTCGCGCGGGCCGACGCGCGAATCCCGACCCAAGCCGCCGATGGCGAAGTCACGGACCTCAGCGCCCCGCCGTCGGGGGAGCGCCCTTCGAAGGAACGGGGCAGGACGGGCGGCGGGGGGACTTGGCAGGCGGCATGAGATCTGATCCGAAGTAGGCGGTGCGACAGGCGGGTGCGCTCGGCGATGAACGAGTCATGCTACCTTGCGCGGCGCCGGAGCCGTCCTTTCGATCACCCCGCGGACGGGGGCTTCGGCGCCGCCGTCCGGCGCGCGGTCGATGATCGACTCGGCGCGGCCCGACGGCACTCTTGCGGAGCACCCCATGATCGTTCGCATCGAACTGCATCGCACCGACGATGTGTACGAGTACCGCGTGCTGGACGACGGCGAGGAAGTCTTCGCCGACAGCGGCTTCAGCTCGGTCATGCACGCGCTCGCCGGCGCGGTCGAAGGGCTGTCCCCGGACGTGCGTGCGGTCGAAGTCGCGTGCGGGGGCATCGTCTCCGGCACTTATCCGCTGGATGTCCTCGCGACCAATCCGGCGCAAGTCGCCCAGCATGCCGTCAACACCACCGCGGCGGTGAAGGCGGAGACCGACATCTGCTGCACCAGCGC
>CAZZWY010000030.1:0-5661 GCA_964657785.1 uncultured Acetobacteraceae bacterium | reverse complement strand
CATCCGCGAGCGGATCCGTGTCCACCCTGACCGGTTCGAGGCGATGCAGGGCGATCGTTGAACGGGAGCAGCCGCGCGCGGACTCAGCGCCGGACCCAGCCGCCTTCGTGCAGTTGCCAACGGCCGTTGACTTGCGCCCACTGGTGCGGCCGCCAGCCGTAACCCGGCCGCCCGCGTTCGTAATGCCCGCCGACCCACTGGTGCCGGCCGCCCGACCAGCCCCAGTAACCGCCGATCCACACCGCGCCTTCGAACGGAAGCGGCGGCACCACCTCGACGTACGGCGGCGGCGGGGCGACATCGACGACAGCCACCGGGGGGCCGTAGGCGGGCGCCTCGTAGACCACCCGGCGCGGGGGCGGCGCGACAATGCACGCAGACAGCGCGACGCCGGTCAGCACCGTCGCGGACAAAAGTTTGACGACTCGGAGGGCTCGCATAAGTTGTTCCTGCCAGGATGGGCCGACGCAGCCCACTCGACCTCTACAACTGCCCGCGCGGCCGGTGCGCTGACGCCGCCAGCGCGTCTTTACAGTGATTTGCACGGGCGCACGGCTGCACCGCGTCCGCAGATCCCGCCGGCGCAGCGTGCGCCGGCTTTTCGGAGCGGTCGGGTCGGCTCGTCGCCCGTTGTGTGGACGGGACGCCGAGATTCTTCGCAGCATCCCGCCACGATCCCGGCCCGGGTGGTTCACACTTCGGTCAAGCGAAGCATCGGAGATGGGAATGGTCAAGCACATCGCCACAGTTGCGGGTGTCGGCGTCGCGGTCGTCTTCGTCGCGATCTTCTTTGCCGGGCGCACCCGGTCCCAGGATCTGCAGGAAGTCGCGCCGCGCGTCGGCATGAGCACCGAGGAATTGCTGGCGATCGGGCCGCGCATCGCCTCGCAGACCGGTGCGACGCTCGGCACCTCGCGCCGCGTCGTTTACCTGCTTGCCTGCAGCGGCCACACCACACGGGCGACGCTCGAAGCCCAGGCTGCCGAAGCGAGCCGGCTCGCCCAGGCTCAGCGCCTCACCGACCGCGAAGCCGTCACCGCGATCCTCGCACAGCGGGTCACGGGCGGCGGCGCGGAAAGCCTCAAGGATTGCTGAGCGCGCCGGGAACGTGCTTCGCGCCGCCCCGCCTCACGCCACGCACGTCCTGTTCTTGCCTGTTCGCTTCGCGTCGTAGAGCGCCTGGTCGGCGCGTTCGAGCGCGTCTTCGATGCGTTCTCCGCGTCGATAGGCGGTCACGCCCGCCGAGAACGTGACGAACACCTGCTTCTGCTCGTGCAGGAAGAGCCCGCCGGTCAGCGAGCGCTGCAGGCGCGTGAGGATCCGCTGGGCTTCGTCCGGGGGCGTCGCCGGCAGCAGGACGACGAATTCCTCGCCGCCGTAGCGCGCGACACGGTCGGCCGGCCGCAAGGTCGTGCTGACGACCGTCGCGAGCGCCCTCAATGCCTCGTCGCCGGCGGCGTGGCCGAGCTGATCGTTGAGCCGCTTGAAGTTGTCGATGTCGAGCAGGCCGACCGCGAGCGCCTGCCCGTCGCGCTCGACCTGCGCGCGCTCCGCCTCGAACGCCTGCAGCAGGCCGCGGCGATTCGCGATCTGGGTGAGCTGGTCGGTGGAGACTTCGTCCGACAAGCGCCGCATCTCGGTCTCGAGCTCGACCACCCGCTGCGTGAGCGCGCTCGCCCGGCTCGCCTCCGCGTGCAGCCGAATCTGCGTCTGCTCGACGAGCGACTGGACGGTGTGGCTCTCCTCGACCATCTCGCGAACCGCGCCGGCGAGGCCCTCGAGCGTGTCGGCCTTCTGGATCACATCGGCGTAGCGGCCGACGCTCTCGTGGAAATGACCGGTCTGCGAGCCGAGCGCATCGAGTTCGCTCAGCATCCGCTGGATCAGGCCCTTGAGCGAATCGCGTGCATTCTCGCGCTCGACGCGCAGGCGGCCGTGGCGCTCGCGGGTGTCGCGCAGCAGTTCGCTCACCGCCCGCACGCCGCGCGCGGTCAGCCCGTCCTCGATCTTCAGCCGCATCGCGTTGCACTGGCCCTGGGCCCAGCTGTCGTTCTCGGCGAGGTCGGTGAGACTCGACGTGAGCTCGAGGCAGAGGCTGCCGAGCTGCTCGACGAGATGGTGCCGATGCTGCAGCACCGGTACGGCGCGGGCGCAGACCGACTCCAGATCGCCGACGAGCGGTGCCGTCGGGCCTTCGATGTCGATCCGGGCGGTGAGCGCGGCGAGTTCGTCGCCCAGCTCGTGGCGCGCGCCGCCCTGCAGCGGCAGGGCCTGCTGGACGGTGTCGCCGAGCGGGGCGACGACGCGGCCGCAGAGCGATGCGCTCTCAGCCACGGCTCGGGTGGCTACCGCCTCCGAGGCGTCCGCGGCGACCGCGTCGACCGACGCCGTCGGCTCCATTTCACCGAAGGCGGTGTCGGCGGTCTGATCGAAGGTGTCGCTGTCCCAGCTCGAGACGAGCTGGGCGAGGCGCTGCTGGAGCCGCGCCGCATCGCTGCGGCTGCCGTCGAGCACCCGGCGCAAGCCGTCCTTGCGACGGGCGGCGGTCCAGTTGCGGCCGCCGCGCTCGACGCCGCGAACGATGCGGTCGATCAGCGCCGCGAGCGCGGCACCGTCGACCGGCGGGGGCGGCTTCGGCGGCGTCGGCGGCGCTGACCCGCCGCCAGCCGCTTCGCCCGCCTCGGCCTGGTAGGCGCGGGCGTAGTTCTCCGGTGTGGGCTCGAGCCTTTCGAGCGCAAGGCGGCGCAGCGCCGCCTTGGCGATCTGCGCCGGCGGTTCGGCCAGGGCGTTCGGCGCGGCGTTGCGCGTCTGCATCAGGCGGCCCGAGCTTCTTCAGCCGAACGGCTTGGCACGCGGACCCCCGGCTTCGACGATGCGCGGCCCCTCGATCGGATCGACGTCGCCGGCCTTGCCGATCCAGGGTGCCTTGCGCGGCAGGATCGTCTGCTGCAGCCATTTCTCGATGTCGTCGGCCGGTTGCGGGCGACTGAAGAGAAAGCCCTGCATCACACCGCAGCCGAGCCGGTGCAGCACCTCCATCTGGCGCAGGTTCTCGACCCCCTCGGCGACGACCCGCAGGCCGAGCGACCGGGCCAGCGCGATGATGGCGGTCACCACCGCCGAGCTTTGCGGCGTCATGCCGAGATCGCGGACGAAGCTGCGGTCGATCTTGAGTTCGCTGATCGGCAGCGTCGTGAGGTAGGCGAGCGAGGAATAACCGGTGCCGAAATCGTCGATCGAAATCTCGACGCCGATCTCGTTCAGGCGGTGCAGCGACGGAATCACGTTCTGCAGGTCTTTCATGAGGCCCGTCTCGGTGATCTCGAGCTCGATCGCGTGATGCGGCACGCCGTAGGTCGTCACGGCGTTGTGGATGTACTCGACCAGGTCGGTGCGTTCGAACATCCGGTTCGGCAGGTTCACCGCGATCGAATCGGCGAAACCGAAGCTGTCCTGCCAGGCCCGCGCCTGGCGTGCGGCCTCGCGGATCGCCCACTCGCTGAACGGCACGATCAGCCCGGTTTCCTCGGCGAGCGGAATGAAGTCGCCCGGCGGGATCAGCACGCCGTTGCGGCGCCAGCGCATCAGCGCTTCGGCGCCCACCATGCGGGCACCCCGCACGTCGATCTTCGGCTGGTAGTGCAGCACCAGTTCGTCGCGCTCGATCGCCTTGTGCAGGGCACTTTCGAGTTCGAGCTTTTCCCGGCCCTGGCCGGCGAGCGTCGGCCGGTAGAGCGATGCGGAGTTGCGCCCGGCCGACTTGACCGAGTACATCGCGACGTCCGAATTGCGCATCAGGTCGGCGACCGTCAGGCCGTCGCGCGGAAAGATCGCGATGCCGACGCTCGCGGTCACGAAGCACTCCTGGCCGCCGACCAGGATCGGTTCGCGCATCAGGTCGAGGATGCGGCCGGCGACGCGCTCGGCATCGCGCTCGTCGGCGACCTCGGGCAGGAGCGCGACGAACTCGTCGCCGCCGAGCCGGCCGACGGCCTCCAGCGTGCGGTGCGAGCGCGACGCCATCGATTCGATGCTCGACTCCATCACCTGGTCGGAGTGGCGGACGCAGGAGCGCAGCCGCCGCGCGACCTCCATCAGCAGTTCGTCGCCGGCGCCGTGGCCGAGGGTGTCGTTGATGACCTTGAAGCGGTCCAGATCGATCAGCAGCAAGGCGACCTGGTGGTTCAGCCGCCGCCCCTGCTCGAGCGCGCGTTCGGCGCGCCAGATGAGCTGGCGGCGGTTCGGCAGGCCGGTGAGCGTATCGAAGTTCGCCAGGTGGCGGATCTTGTCCTCGGCGAGGCGGCGGTCGGTCACGTCCTGGACGATGCCGCTGTAGCCGGTCAGGTTGCCGTGTTCGTTGAACTCGGGTTCGGCCTCGACGTGGACGACGCGCTGGCGGCCGTCCCGGAGCAGCGCCGGAATGTCGGTCGCGAGCACGGTGTTGTGCCGGAGGACGTCGCGCAGCACCGCCGCCAGACCGCGCCGGTCGTCGCCCGACAGCATCTTCATCAACGGCCGGAACGCGAGCCCGTCGTGGGGGCCGAGGCCGAAGACGCGCAGCCCCTCGACCGAAAAGGTCAGGCCGCCCCGGCCGACCTTCCAGTCGAAACTGCCCATCCTCGCCAGGTCCTGGGCGCGGGCGAGGCGCGATTTGCTGCGCTCGAGCTCGGCCCGCGTGCGCGACGCCCGCAGCAGGTAACGCAGACGCCCGGCGAGCAGGCTCCACTGGACCGACTTGACGAAGAAATCGTTGGCGCCGGCCTCGTAGGCGCGGGTGATCGAGGCGTCGTCGTCGAGCCCGGTCAACATCAGCACCGGCATCGATTCGACCCCGGCGAGCAGGCGCAGCCGCCGGCAGGTCTCGAAGCCGTCGAGTTCGGGCATGAGCGCGTCGAGCACGACCACGTCCGGGAGCCAGTCGGCGAGGCATTCGAGCGCCTCGGCGCCGCTCGTCGCCTCGGTGACGAAGAAGCCGCGCTGGCGCAGCGCGATCGACGTCATCATCAGATTGATCTCGTCGTCGTCGACGAGCAGCACCTTCGGCAGACCGGGAAGATCGTCATCGAGCTCGCCCGCCGAAGAATTCATCATCATCGGACGTCCAGTCGGCGCGACACCGCCTCGAGCGTGATCGACAGCGCCGTGCACATCGCACCGATCTCCTGCTCGATCTCGGCGAACTCGGCCTGGGCGGACGCCGACTCGAGACGAACGCAGCAGCGGGCGAGTTGCAGCGCGCCGATGTAACCCGCCGACGACTTGAGCGTGTGCGCGGCCATGCGGATCGCCGCCCGGTCGCCGCTGGCACGTCCCGCCTCGAGCTGCGCCGACAGGCGCCCGGCCGATGTGAGGAAGGTCTTCATCACGCGCTGCAGCAGCTGGCTCTCGCCTTTCGGGTCGAGTTCGGCGAGGCGCGCGAGCGCGTCGGCGTCGAGCACCGCGTCGGCCGCGTCGCTCCGGCCCGGGGCCTGCGCACGCGACAGCGGCTCGCCGGCGCCCGGAAGCGGTCTGGACACGAATGAAGGGCTGGGCATGGGCTGAAATCCGTTTCGACGACGGGCGACGAAGCCGTCATGGGATCGGCGGCCGAACCGCCGGGGGATTCACGCGGGTCGCCGCATGACTCCGAAAGACCGTCGAATTGTGTTGCAGGCGAAAACT
>CAZZWY010000029.1:4593-15963 GCA_964657785.1 uncultured Acetobacteraceae bacterium | reverse complement strand
CCGGCAACATCCTGACCGTGCGCGGGCTCTCGCGTCGATTCGGCGGCCTGCAGGCCGTCAACGCCGTCGATCTCGACCTGCCCGAAGGCCAGCTCCTCGCGCTGATCGGCCCGAACGGCGCCGGCAAGAGCACGACCGTCAACCTGCTCGCCGGCGTGCTCGTGCCGTCGTCCGGCAGCATCGTGCTCGGTGCGACCGACCTGACCGGCCTGCCCTCGCACGCGGTCGCCCGCGCCGGGCTGGTCCGCACGTTCCAGAACGGCCGGCTCTTCACGCGGCTCTCGGTGCTCGAGAACGTGCTGGTCGGCGCCGACGCGCGGCACCGGAGCGGATTCTTCGCCGCGGTCGTGCGCAGCCCCGCGTTCCGTGCCGAGCAGCGCGCGCTGCGCGACCGGGCGATGGAGCTCCTCGACGGCCTCGGCCTCGCCGACGACGCCGAGCGCGACGTGCGCGAACTGCCCTACGGCCAGCAGCGCAAGATCGAGATCGCGCGGGCGCTGATTCTCGGGCCGCGCGTGCTGATGCTCGACGAGCCGGCGGCCGGGCTCAATTCGGGCGAGGTCGAGGCGCTGATCGCCTACGTGTCGGCGCTGCGCGCGCAGGGCCTGAGCCTGTTGCTGATCGAGCACAACATGGGGCTGGTGATGCGGCTCGCCGACCGCATCGCCGTGCTCAACTTCGGCCAGCGCATCGCCGCCGGCCTGCCGGCCGAGGTGCGCGCCGACGAGGCCGTGATCGAGGCCTACCTGGGCCGCCGCAAGCCGGCCGACGCGAGGAGCGCGCGTGCTGCGGTGTGAAGGCCTTTCGGTCGCGTACGGCGCGGTCCAGGCGCTCGACGGCGTGAGCCTGCACGTCGACCGCGGCGAATGCGTCGCGCTGCTCGGCGCAAACGGCGCCGGCAAGACGACGCTGCTGCGCGCGATCTCGGGCCTGGTGCGGTTGCGGGCCGGTTCGGTGGCGCTCGAAGGCGTCGACCTTGCGCGCGTCGCGCCCGAGCAGCGCGTGCGCGACGGCCTGGCGCACGCGCCCGAGCGGCGGCGCATCTTCCCGGGCCTGTCGGTGCTCGAGAACCTCGAGGTCGCCACGGCCGCGTGGCGCGGCTTCCGCGCCTCGATCGAGGCCGATCTTGAGCGCGTGTTCAGCCTCTTCCCGCGCCTGAAGGAGCGGCGCGCGCAGCTCGGCTGGTCGCTCTCCGGCGGCGAGCAGCAGATGCTCGCGATCGGCCGCGCGCTGATGTCGCGGCCGAAGGTGCTGCTGCTCGACGAGCCCTCGCTCGGCCTCGCGCCGCTGATCTCGGAGGAGGTCTACGCGCAGCTCGCGACGATCAACCGCCTCGACCTGACGATGCTCGTCGTCGAGCAGAACACGGCGATGGCGCTGTCGATCGCGTCGCGGGCCTACGTGCTCGAGCACGGGCACGTGGTGCTCGAAGGCACGGCGGCGGAGCTGCTCGATCATCCGCGGGTGCGCGAGGCGTATCTGGGCGCGTAACGGTCGGTTTCCGACCGCCGTGCCGGGTCAATCGCCGACGCTGCCGACCGATCACGGGGGTACCCGCCGGCTCGTGCTCACCGGCACGACAGGCTTTTTGTCGGGCGCCACGCGTCTCGACGTCGTCGCACCGCCCGGTCCTGTCCTTAAAGTACGTCATCGATGAGCCTGCAAAACCATTCCATCGGCAAGCGCCTGTCGGGTTGCTTCGCCGTGATCTTCCCTTCTGTGCGCATTCGAGAGCTGCGTCGGCGCGCTCGCCATCGGCCTGCTGCTCGCGTGGCGCCTGACGGTATCGATCACCCGGCCGCTGGCCGATGCGCGCGAGCTCGCCGAGCGCGTGGCCGCGCTCGATCTGCGCGACACGTCGGGTGGCATCGAGACGCGGGACGAGATCGGCGCGCTGCGGCGGGCACGGGAGCAGATGCGGGTGCGGCTGCGCGAGAGCGCGAGACCGTGGGTCACGTCAACGGCGTGACCGATGGCATCGCCACCGCGTCGCAGGAAACCTCGGCCGGCAACCGCGACCTGAGCCAGCGCACCGAACATGCCGCCGGGCAGCTCCCGCAGACCGCCAGCACGATGGAGGAACTGACCGGGACGGTGCAGCAGACCGCGGGCTCGGCCTCCACCGCGAACCAGCCCGCGACCGAGGCGCGGGCCTCGGCCACGAAGGGCGGCAGCGTCGTGTCGAACGTCACCACGACGATGGGGGCGATCGACGAGGCTTCGGCCCGGATCGCCGAGATCGTCGGCGTGATGGGCGAGATCGTCGGCTCGGTGTGCCGGGTCTCCGAGATCATCGGCCACATCGCCGCTGCGGCCGAGGAGCAGAGCCAGGGTCTCGGCCAGGGCAACGGCGCCGTCGCGCAACTCGACCACATGACCCAGCAGAACGCGTCGTTGGTCGAAGAGAGCACCGCCGCGACCGAAAGCCTGAAGGGGCAGGCCGCGTCGCTGACGGAGTCGATGCGGCAGTTCCGGCTGTGAGCTGTCCTGCGGCGGGCCGTTGCCGCCGCTGCGATCAGGCCAGCGCGTCCCGCAGCGAATACCACGCCACGCCGGCGGCAATGTAGAAGCGCTGCAGCCCGTGCAGCGGGATCGGCCGCAGGGGCGAGATCGGGAACGGGAAGGGCGTGCCGCGGCCGGCCAGCCGGTCGGCCAGGTGCTTGCCCATCGCGGTCGCCGCCGCGATGCCGCGGCCGTTGTAGCCGAGCGCGATCGTGATGCCCGGCGCGGGCTCGTGGACGTGCGGCATGAAGTCGCGCGTGATCGCCACCCGGCCGGCCCAGCGATGCTCGATGGGCGCGGTGGCCAGGCCGGGGTAGAGCAGCGCGAGTGCCCGCGTCAGGTGGCGGAAGTCCTGCGGCCCGCGCGGGTCGGCGAAGTGGCCGCGGCCGCCGAGCAGCAGGCGGCCACTGCCGTCGCGCCGGAAATAGAGCAGCAGCCGCTGCGTGTTCGACGCGGTCTCGCCGCCGGGCAGGATGCGCTGCAGGCTCGCCGCGTCGAGCGGCGTGGTCGCCACGATGAAGCTGTTGGCCGCGATGACGGTCTCGCTCAGGCGCGGCCAGAGCGCGCCGGTGTAGCCGTTGGTCGCGATGACGACGCGGTCGGCATGCACCGAGGCGCCGCCGGCGGTGTCGAGCCGCCAGCGCGAGCCGTCGCGCTGCAGGCCGGTGACGGCGGTGTGGCCGTGCACCCCGGCGCCCGCGGCGAGCGCGGCACGGGCCAGGCCGCGGGTGTAGCTCAGCGGCTGGAGGCTCCCGGCACGCGGGTCGAGCCACCCTCCGGCGAAGGCGGTGCTGCCGGTGCGCCGAGCGATCCGGTCGGCATCGAAGACCTCGGTTGCCACGCCGCGGCGCGCCCAGTGAGCTGCCCGTGCGTGCAGGCCCGGAACCGCCCGCGGCGAGTGCGCGACCTGCAGCCAGCCGCGCCGCACCGCTTCACAGTCGATGTGGTGGCGGTCGATCAGATCGAACACCAGGTCGGCCGAGCCGGCGATCGCGGCGATCAGGCGCTCGCCGGCTTCGGGGCCGAGCAGGCGCAGCAGGTCGTCGGGGTCGTGCTTGAGCGTCGGGTTGACCTGGCCGCCGTTGCGGCCCGAGGCGCCCCAGCCCGGCTCGCCGGCTTCGAGCACGCGGCACGCCACGCCCGCCTCGGCGAGGTGCAGCGCGGTCGAGAGGCCGGTGAAGCCGCCGCCGACGACGGCGACATCGGTATGGATCGACTCGGCGAGCGCGGGGGTCGGCGGGGCGGGGGCGGCGGTGGCCGCCCACAAGCCGGGCGGCGGGCGCGACCGGTCGGCTGGCGTCGTCACGGCGCTGTCCGCAGCACGCGGCGCAGAAAGTCCTGCGTGCGCGCCTGCCGCGGCGCCACCAGCACCTCGTCGGCGCGGCCCGCCTCGACGATGCTGCCGCTGTGCAGGAAGCAGACGCGATCGGCGACCTCGCGGGCGAAGCCCATCTCGTGGGTGACGACGATCATCGTCATGCCCTCGTCGGCCAGGGTGCGCATCACCGCCAGGACCTCGCCGACGAGTTCCGGGTCGAGCGCCGAGGTGGGCTCGTCGAACAGCATCGCCTGCGGCCTCATCGCCAGGGCACGTGCGATCGCCACCCGCTGCTGCTGGCCCCCCGACAACTCGGCCGGATAGGCAGACGCCTTGTGGCCGAGTCCGACCTTGTCGAGCAGGGCGAGGGCGGCGCCACGCACTTGCGCCGCGGGCTCCCGCTTCACGTACAGCGGGCCTTCCATCACGTTCTCGAGCGCGCTGCGGTGCGGGAACAGGTTGAAGCGCTGGAACACCATGCCCATGCGGCTGCGCAGCGCGTGGATGCCGGGCGAACGCCGGTCGACCTGCTCGCCCGCCACGTGGATCGAGCCGCCCTCGTGCGATTCGAGACCGTTGATGCAACGCAGGACGGTCGACTTGCCCGAGCCCGAAGGACCGATCAGGCAGACCACCTCGCCCGCGGCGACGCTCAGGCTGACGCCCTTGAGCACCTCGTGCGCACCGAAGCGCTTGTGCAGGTCGCGGACCTCGATCATGGCTGCGGGCGCGCCGGCGCTCATCGCCGCTTCCCCGCGCCGAGCCGGCGTTCGAGCCGGCCCAGGCCGAAGACCAGCGGCAGGCTCATCGCCAAATAGAGCACCGCGACGAGCGTGTAGACCGTCATGTTCTGGAAGGTCGACGAGGCGATGAGCTGGCCCGCGCGCGTCATCTCGGCGACGGTGATCGTCGACACCAGCGAGGAGTCCTTGAGCATCATCACGAGCGTGTTGCCGTACGGCGGCAGCGCGATGCGGAAGGCCTGCGGCAGGACAACCCGGCGCATGATCATCGGCGTGCGCATGCCCATCGCCTGCGCCGCTTCCGTCTGCCCGGCGTCGACCGCCTCGATCCCCGCACGGAAATTCTCGGCCTGGTAGGCCGAGTACGCGACGCCGAGACCGATCACGCCGGCCTCGAAGGCCGAGAGCTGGACGCCGAAATCGGGCAGCACGAAGTAGATGTAGAAGAGCTGCACGATGATCGGCAGGCCGCGGATCACGTTGACGACCGCGCCGCCGACCCAGGCCAGCCCGCGCAGCGGTGAGACCTTCATCAGCGCCAGCGCCAGGCCGAGCACGCTGCTCAACACGAAGGCGAGCGCGGTGACCTCGACCGTGACCACCGCGCCGCGCAGCAGGATCGGCAGGAACTCGACCGCGTGCTGGACGAAGGGGGTCGTCACGGCTGCGCGCTCGGTCTCTCAGACGTTTCGCGTGGGGTCGGTCGTCAGAGGTTCCACTTCGCGATGATCTTCGCGAGCGTGCCGTCGGCCTTGATCGCGGCGATGCCCTTGTTGACGCGGGCGAGCATGTCGGCGTCGCCCTTGCGCACCACCAGGCAGACGTCGCCCACGTTGATCGCGCGATACTCCTTCGCGAGCTTGACCGCGGCGTTCGCGCCCTGCCCGAGCTGGTAGGCGACGATCGGCTGGTCGCCGAGGCCGGCCTTGATCCGGCCGAGCGCGATGTCGCGCATCATGTCGGCGATCGAGTCATAGCCGCGCACCTCCTTGAAGATGCCCTTCTTGCTCAGCAGCTCGAAGAACACGGTGCCGACCTGGGCTCCCACCACTTCGCCCTTGAGATCGTCCAGGCCCGGATACGGCCGGGTGTCGTCCGCCTTGACGATCAGGCCCTCGCCGTACGAATAGACGGGGGTGCTGAAGTCGACCACTTCGGCGCGTGCCGGCGTCTTCAGCATGCCGGCCGAGATGATGTCGATCTTGCTCGTCGTCAGCGACGGGATCAGCGCCGAGAACACCGTCTGCTGCAGCGCCACCTTGAAGCCCGCGGCCTGGCCGACGGCCGCGGCCGTGTCGACCATCATGCCCTGCAGCGAATTGGTTTTCACGTCGAGGAAGGTGAAGGGCACGCCGGTGGCGGTGGCGCCGACGTTGTAGGTCGTGCCCTGCGCCTGGGCCGCGGCCATGAACGCGACGGTGCAGGCGAGGCCGGCGGCGAAGCGGGCGATGCGGCGAAGGACGAGGCTCATGTCTTGGCTCCAGACGGGTGAAGGGGTGGCAGAGGGCTCGAATCGAAGATAGCAACGTGTGTGCCACATATCAATCCGTCAGTATCGATATGCGATTTGTCTAGAATAGGATTGACCCGACTTCGACCATCATGGCCCAGCACCCGCCCGAGCGCGCCCCCAGCCTGCTGTTCAACCAGTCGCTCGAAAAGGGCCTGGCCGTGCTGCGCGCCTTCGGCGCCGAGCGCCGCACCATGACGCTCGCCGACGCGGCCGCAGCGGCCGGCATCAACAAGAGCTCGGCGCAGCGCATGGTCTACACGCTCGAGCAACTCGGCTACCTTCGCAAACACGCGCAGACGCGGCGCTACCAGCTCACGCCGCGGGTGATGGAGATCGGCTTCAACTATCTCGCCGCCGATGCGCTGATCGACGTGGCCAACCCGTTCCTCGCCGAGCTCGCCGGCCGCACCGGCGAGACCTGCAACCTGACCGAGCCCGCCGGGGTCGAGATGGTCTACGTCGCGCGCTTCGTCAGCGCCAAGTTCGTGCCCATCCACATGCCGATCGGCAGCCGCATCCCGATGTACTGCACCAGCGCCGGTCGCGCCTACCTGAGCGCGCTGCCCGAGGACGACGCGCGGGCGCTGCTGCGGGCCTCGTCCCGCGACGTGCACACGGCCCACACCCGCACGGCCACCAGCGAGATCCTCGCGTTGCTGCGCAGTGCCCGCCTGCGCGGCTTCGCCACGAACCGGGAGGAACTCTTCCTCGGCGACATGGCGATCGGCGCGCCGGTCGTGGTGGCGCAAGGCCATCCGGTCGCGGCGGTCCACGTCGTCGCGCCGACGAGCCGCTGGTCCCTGGAGGAAGCGGTGCAACGCCTGGCCCCGGCGGTGCTCGAATGCGCCCGCGCCATTGGCAGTTCGGCCCGCACGCTGGGGTAGGTCGACTCGAGGGGCCGGTACCGCGCATCGCCTTTCCCGCCGGCGGACGTCCGCTGCCGGCTGATCGTCGTCGGCAACGTCCCGAGTGTCCGCGCCACGGACATGCGCCAGCGGCGATATGACGAGGGGCCGGCGCGGCGCCGATGATCTCCGCATGACCCACGGCACCATCGACATCGTCGTCAATCTCTTCACCCCCGACGAGGTGAGCAGCGGCCAGACCGGCTTCGACGCCAACTTCACGAGCCAGGTGCGAATGCCGGAGCACATGAAAGCCGGCGTGTCGATGGAGGACTACCTCCGCAAGATGGACCGCGCGGGCATCGAGCGCTCGCTGCTCATCGCGGTGCGTGCCGGCGACCTGGCGATGCGCGGGTCGTTCGAGATTCCGTACGAGAAGGTCGCCGCCTGGTGCCGCAAGTACCCCGACCGCTTCTCGGGTCTCGCCGGCGTCGACCCCTGCCGCGGCATGCAGGGGCTGCGCGACCTCGAGCACGCGGTGAGAGAGCTCGGCTTCGTCGGCGCGCATCTCTACCCGCACTGGTTCAGATTGGCCCCCGACGCGGCGCTCTACTACCCGTACTACGCCAAGTGCTGCGAGCTCGACATCCCGATCATGATGCAGGTGGGTCAGAACCTGATCTACCAGAAGGACGTGCGGCTGCCGAGCGTGGCGCGGCCGATCCTGCTCGACAGAATAGCGATCGACTTCCCCGAACTGCGCCTGCTCGGCATCCACATCGGCGTGCCCTGGACCGACGAGATGATCGCGATGGCGTGGAAGCACGAGAACGTCTACATCGGCATCGACGCCTACGCGCCGAAGTACCTGCCGAAGCCGCTGCTGCACTACATGAACAGCTACGGTTCGCACAAGGTGCTGTTCGGCACCGACTGGCCGGTGATCGACCCGGAGCGCGCGGTCGCCGAGATGGATGCGCACGCGCTGCGGCCGGAGGCGATGCAGAAGATCATGCGCGACACCGCCGTCAAGGTGTTCAAGCTGTGACGGCGCCCTTGCCGCCGGGCTTCCAGCACCTCACCGTCTCCAGCGGCATCCGCGCCGCCGCCACCCGCACGCCAGCGAAGACGGCGCTCGTCTGCGGCGCCCGGCAACGCAGCTACGCGCAGCTGGTCGACGCCATCGACCGGGTCGCCAACGCGGTGACCGGCCTCGGCCTGCGCCCGGGGCAGAACGCCGCGCTCGTCGCGCCGAACTGCCTCGAGTACATCGAGATCGTCTGCGGCGTCTCCGACATCGGCGCCGCGGTCGCCACGCCGAACCCGAAGCTCACCGCCGGCGAGCTCGCCGACATCTGCAACGACGCCGGAGCGCGCATCCTCTTCGTCCACCCCGACTGCGAAAGGAGCATCGACCGCGAGCGGCTGCAGACGGTCGAACGGGTGGTGCTGCTCGGCGCCGAATACGACGCGTTGCTGGGCGCCGCCTCGGCGTCGTTCAGGCTGCCGCAGATCGCCGAATGGGCCACCTTCTCGATCCCCTACACCTCGGGCACCACCGGCAAGCCCAAGGGCGTGATGCTGCCGCACCGCTCGCGCACGCTGGGCTTTCTCGGCTACGCGGTCGAGTACGGCATCTACTCGCCCGACGACCATTTCCTCGCCATCGCGCCGATGTGCCACGGCGCCGGGCTCGCCTACGCGATGGCCGCGGTCTTCGTCGGCGGCAGCACCGAGATCCTGGTGAAGTTCGACCCCGAGGAAGTGCTGGAGGCGCTGCACTCGAGGCGCGTGACCGGTCTTTTCACCGTGCCGACGCACCACCACGCCTTCTTCTCCCTCGAGCCCGCCCGGCTCGCGCAGCTCCGCGGCCACGCGCTGCGCGGCATCGTCTGCAACGCGGCGCCGCTGCTGCAGTCGACCAAGGAGCAGATCGTCGACTACTTCGGCGCCGGCCTGCTCCACGAGACCTATGGCTCGACCGAGGCCGGCGTCGTCAGCAACCTGCGGCCACGCGACCAGTTGCGCAAGACGCGTTGCGTCGGCCTGCCGTTCTTCGGCAACCAGGTGCGGCTGCTCGACGCCGCCGGCCGCGAGGTGCCGACCGGCGAGGTCGGCGAACTGCACAGCCTGTCGTCGACGCTCTTTTCCGGCTACTGGGGCAACGACGCCGCGACGCGCGAAGCCTTCCGCGGCGACTGGGTCAGCGTCGGCGACATGGCGCGTCGGGACGACGAAGGCTTCCTCTACATCGTCGACCGGAAGAAGGACATGGTCATCAGCGGCGGCATGAACGTCTATCCGCGCGAGGTCGAACGCGTGTTCGACGCCCATCCCGGCGTGGTCGAAAGCGCGGTCATCGGCGTGCCCGACGCGCAATGGGGCGAGCAGCTCGTCGGCTACGTCGTCGCGCAGCCCGGGGGGCTCGACACCGAGGCGCTGCTCGCCTTCGCCCGTTCGCAGCTCGCGCCCTACAAGACGCCCAAGCGGATCGAGGTCGTCGACGCGCTGCCGCGCAACGCCAACGGCAAGGTGCTCAAGAACGTGCTGCGCGAGCGCCATGCGGCCGAAGGTCGCTGAGACAGCGGGCGACTCAGCGATGCGCCTCTTGCCACTGGCGCTGCGCTGCCTGACGGCCGCGTGGGTCGCGTCGGCTTCGCTCGCGGCCCTGGCGCAGGCGCCGGCCGTGCCGCCGCCGGCGCTGCGCGACTGCAGCGACTGCCCGCCGATGGTCGAGGTCCCCGCCGGCCGCTTCACGATGGGCGGCAGCCCCCCCGAGCACCAACGCGCCGGCGTCACGCCCGACTACGCCGCGACCGAATTGCCGGCGCACGAGGTGCGGATCGCGCGTCCGTTCCTGATGAGCCTCTACCCGGTCACGCGCGACGAATGGGCCGCGTTCGCGGCGACCGACGCGTCGGCCGCGCACGCCGCCGACGAGGCCGCGCACGGCGTCGCGCCGGGCTGCGCCGTGCTCAAGCCCGAGGGTGTCTGGGGCGTCGAGCCGAACCGGTCCTGGCGCGATCCGGGCTTCGTGCAGACCGGTCGCGACCCGGTCGTCTGCGTCAACTGGGGCGAGGCGAAGGCGTACGCGGCCTGGCTCGGCGCGCGCACCGGCCGGCGCTACCGGCTGCCGACCGAGGCCGAATGGGAATACGCCGCGCGCGCCGGCACGACGACCGCCAACTACTGGGGCCCCGACCGCGAGAACGCCTGCGCCTTCGGCAACGCGTCGGACCTGACGCTCGCCGAGCGCTACGCCTATGCCCGGTCGCTGCCCGACAGCTCCTTCCTCTGCCACGACGGCTTCGTCTACACCGCACCCGTCGACGCCTTCCCGCCGAACGGCTTCGGTCTCTACGGCATGGCCGCGAACGTCTGGCAGTGGGTCGAGGACTGCTTCACCGCCAGCTACGACGGCGCCCCCGCCGACGGCTCGGCGCGCGGCGACGGCGACTGCCACTACCACCTCGACCGCGGCGCCTCGTGGGTCAATTCGCCGCGCTTCGTGCGCGTGGCGGCGCGGCACAAGGATTTGGTCGACGCGCGCAACAGCGTTCTCGGGTTCCGGCTGGTGCGCGAGATCGCGCCGTGACCGGCGCAACGCGAACGATGACGACGACGACACCGTGCGAAGGAACCTGTCGCGACCCGGCGGCGGCCTCCGCCGCGCTCGTGCGCCACGACTTCCAGCGGTTCATGATTGCCGGGCAGAGCCACCTCCTCGCGGTGCGCGACGCCGGCGGGGCGCCATCGCCCTGAGCGCGCGTCACCGCAAGTCGCGCGCCACCCGGAGGCCGAGCGCGACACCGCGGTACTCGGGGGCGCCCGCGCCGCGGATCGCGAGCCGCGCGGTCCAGGCGTGGCTGTTCCAGCCACCGCCGCGCGGCATCCGGCGCTGGCAGCCGGCTTTCTCGAACGGTCGGCCGTCGGTCGGCACGCCCGCGTAGGTATCGGTCGCGCACCCTTCGACGACCTCCCAGGCGTTGCCGATCATGTCGTAGAGGCCGAAGCCGTTGGGCGCGTAGCTGCCGACCGGTTCGAGGAAGGTCTTCACGAAGGGCTTGGCGCAGACGTCGGCATCGTCGCTGCCCGCCTTGTCGCCGAGCGCACTCGCGGTGGGCTTGTCGTAGATGTTCGCCTTCTCGCAGATGAGCTCGGCGCTGTCGCCCCACGGGTAGGTCGTCGTCGCGCCGCCGCGGGCCGCGTACTCCCATTCGGTCTCGGACAGCAACCGGTAGGACTTGCCGGTCCTGTTCGCGAGCCACGCGACGAAGCCCTTGGCGTCGGGGTAGTTCATGCAGACGACCGGCTCGTCGTCGCCCTGCGGGAAGCCGGGGTCGCGCCAGGACAGCGCCGGGTTGAAGGGCCAGGTGCCGGTCTTCGCGTCGAAGCCGTAGCAGCCGGGCTCGGTCTTGACGCCGGCCTCGTCGACATAGCGGGCATAGA